>CAYZUV010000023.1:0-18547 GCA_964481245.1 uncultured Pseudomonadales bacterium | reverse complement strand
CCAAAAGCGCAGCGTCCAACCACTGATAGACGTCGAATCGCGCTTGATCACTGACGGCGCTCTCAACCATTGCCTGATTCACCTGACCATCAATGGCTTGTAACGCCAAGCGGTCGATTTCCTGCACCGCCGCGAGTAAGTTGCCCTCTATTTTCCGCGCGAGCGCATTCACTGTCGCCCGGTCGGCCTTGAGCCCCCGGCTCGCCATACGTCGTTGAATCCACGGAGGCAAATCTTTTGGTGCAAGCGGCCAGACTTGAACAATCCCACCCGCTTGATCCATCAACTTAAACCACTTGGTTTTTTGCGTCGCCGCATCCACTCTAGGTGACGTCACCAGGATCACATTGTCGTCTTGCGCTTTGGCCAGTTCCGATAACGCGCTCGAGCCCTTGTCACCGGGTTTCCCGTTCTGCAGTCGAGTTTCAATTAATTTGCGAGAGGCGAAGAGCGACAGCGCATCAGATTCATTTAGAACATCCTGCCAATCAAACCCGCGCTCCACATGGAAAATCACCCGTTCTTCCACACCTTCTCTCCGAGCAGCCGCGCGCACGGCATCTGCAGCTTCTTGGACTAAGAGCGGCTCGTCACCAGACACCCAATAAAGGCGCATCAACGTTTTTTCTAAGTGTGCTTCGAGCTTGTCAGGGTAAATCTTCATAGGATCTGATTTCAGCGCGTCTGCGGCTTCACCGCGATCTTAGCGAGCCGTTGGCCAATTTGCCGAATCAGTTGGTCTCCCAACGTTTTCCGGAGCTGATCGAGTCTTCGCGCCTCGGCCTCCCCCGCAGCAAGTAAATTACTACGCTGCTCAACAAAGCGATCCGCCGTCTCTGCACTCTGTGTGAAGACCAGCTCACCTTCAGGCCCAAAGACTAAAGCAGACCAACGGAGGGTGACTCGATAGTTGATGACCGCATCCAGCGGTGAGGCCGCAATCGGCCACTTTTGATACGTCTCATCAATCAATTCGACGATATAGGTTGACTCAGATAAGGGCCCGACTCGCACCGACGAAATCAGAGCCTCTTGAGCGGCTTTCAAGGATGGCTGGGCGACATCAGCAATGGACAAGGGCGGCATGCTAGCCCAAAAGTCGTTCCCGCGTAACTGATATCCGCACCCTCCAAGCAAGAAGCAGAACACCAGCGACGCCCGGAGTACACTCATCAGTTCACAACAAAATTAATCAGTTTGCCGGGGACAAAAATGACCTTACGAATGGTCTTGTCCTCAAAATATTTTTGGCAGTTGGGATGATCGACGGCAAGCGCTGTTGCATCGGACTCAGTGATGTCTGCAGGGACGTCGACATTAGCTCTCACTTTGCCATTGATCTGGACAACCAAAGACACAGATGTTCGAACCATTGCAGATTCGTCAGCCATCATCCAAGTGGCCGCATTCAAATCGGTCTCGGTCAAGACACGCCAAAGATGTGCTGAGATATGGGGCGTAATCGGCGACATCACCATCACCACTGCAGACAGCGCTTCATACAACACGGGGAGGCGTTGGCTCGACGTCGAGTCGTATTTATTGATCGCATTCATCAGGCTCATGGCTGCCGCAACGACGGTGTTAAAGGCCAAACGGCGCCCATAATCATCATGGGCTTTCGCGAGTAATTCGTGCGTCTGGCGCCGCAGATCAATATCGGCGTCGTTCAGCTCGCTGACCAAAAGCACGGGTTCGTTGCCTTGAGCCTTAACGTCATGCACTGCAACCCAAAGCCGCGTTCGAAGCCACTTATGAGCAGATTCAACACCATTTTCTGCCCATTCAAAGCTCTGCTCGGGAGGCGCAGCGAACATCATGGCCATTCGCACTGCATCAGCCCCAAACTGATCAAGCAAATGCTGGGGGTCGCCGGCATCACCCGATGATTTACTCATCTTGCTACCGTCTTTGAGCACCATTCCCAGAGCGAGGAGCTTTTCAAACGGCTCATCGCCTTCAACCAGCCCAAAGTCTCGCATCACCTTATGAAAAAAACGAGCATAGAGAAGATGTAAAATTGCATGCTCTTCCCCGCCAACATAGTGATCAACATGCCCCCAATAGCGCGCACGCTCATCGAGCATAGAGGTCCTGGCGTCGCTCGACATAAATCGTGCGTAGTACCAACTGGATTCCATGAAGGTATCAAACGTGTCGGTCTCTCGCTCTGCAGCCGCACCACATCTCGGGCAGTCGGCTTTAGACCAAGCTTCCATTTTCTTAAGCGGTGAGCCCACGCCCTCGAAGACCACCTCTGTCGGCAGTTCAACCGGCAAATCTTGCTCTGGGACTGGGACAGCGCCACAAGCAGAACAATGAATCATCGGGATAGGACAACCCCAATAACGCTGCCGCGAAACGCCCCAGTCTCGCAGACGATAATTTGTTTGCTTCGCGCCGAGGCCTTTCGCTTCCAGGGCTGCAGTAATGGCGTCAAACGCGCCTTGAAAATCTAGACCGTCAAATTGACCGGAATTGATCAACGTATGTTTCTCAACCAGAGCCGCCTCATCCAAAGATCTGGTCTCGTCCACGGCCGCGATGACCTGCTGAATGGGCAACTGATACTTTTTGGCAAATTCCCAATCGCGCTGGTCGTGTGCTGGAACCGACATCACCGCACCACTGCCGTACTCCATTAGAACAAAGTTAGCGATCCAGACAGGAATGTCTTCGCCCGTCAAAGGGTGCTGAGCAACAAAACCGGAGTCCATGCCCAACTTTTCAAGCTTCGCCATATCGGCTTCTGCCATCTTGACTTGATTACAGGCTTCAACAAATTGAGCGATGGACGGATTCCTTTCTGCTGCCGCTTTGGCAACCGGATGCTGAGGCGCCACCGCGAGGTAGGTTGCGCCCATCAATGTGTCTGGCCGAGTGGTGTAAACCGTGATTCCGCCAAAGGCCTCCATAGGGAAGGTCAGCTCTACACCTTCAGATCGACCGATCCAATTGCGTTGCATGGTTTTTATTTTTTCGGGCCAGCCATCCAACCCATCGAGCTCATTAAGAAGCTCTTCAGCATAATCGGTGATTTTGACAAACCATTGCGCGAGTTCCCGTCGTTCAACCTGCGCACCTGACCGCCAGCCTTTCCCATCCACAACCTGTTCATTCGCGAGAACCGTTTGATCTACCGGGTCCCAGTTAACCCAAGCGGCCTTCTTATATACCAGGCCACGCTCAAACATCTGCGTGAAAAACCACTGCTCCCAGCGATAATAGTCGACGTCGCACGTGGCGAACTCGCGGCTCCAATCAAATGAGAGCCCTAATCGCTGCATTTGCCCCTTCATGTAAGCAATGTTGTTCCGCGTCCAGCGCGCTGGGGGTACTTGGTTCTTAATGGCCGCATTCTCAGCCGGTAACCCAAAGGCATCCCAACCCATGGGCTGCAACACCTGCTTACCATTTAAACGCTGAAAACGCGCAATCACATCGCCCAAGGTATAGGTCCTAACATGGCCCATATGAAGCTGACCACTCGGGTAGGGAAACATCGAAAGGCAATAAAATTTTTCTTGGTCTGGGACTTCGGACACCTTAAACGTTTGACCCTCGGACCATCGGGCTTGTTCATCTCGCTCCAACTGTTGCGGGTCGTAGGCGGGAATCGATGGCTGACCGGACATAGTTCAAGGTCCTTTTTTCGAAGGCGGCAATTCTACATCATCTGTCTCTGGGGCGTGGGAAAAGCCTGAGCGCACGCTCTGCTTACCAAGCCGAACCCACAGCAGATTCGCGAAGAACACCACTATCAACGCCGCCCATAGGAATTGATACCCCAATGCCTGAAATGGCGTCTTACCCTCGTACACTGAGACTTCGCCTACGAGTACGCCAGGCTCGTTCCGAGGCAGCATGGCAAGCTTTTTACCCGTTGCATCAATCAGCGCGGTGACACCATTGTTGGTCACTCGCAACAAGTCTCGCCCTAATTCGAGCGCTCTCATCTGCGCGATCTGGAGGTGCTGCCAGGGTCCTATGGAATCGCCAAACCAAGTGTCATTACTTATGGTGACAAGGAGACCAGGATCTCTCGCTGCGCTTCGAACCAATTCGGGATAGGCAATCTCGTAACAAATCGATAGAGCCAGCGGTATGCCATTCAAGGTCAGTGGGGCCTGCTCTCTCGGGCCTGGCCGATTTCGAGACATCGGTAAATCAAAAAAAGTAATGACGCCCCGAAGCCAGGATTCCAGCGGCACGTACTCTCCAAAAGGCACCAAATGACGTTTGATGTATTGGCCTTGTGCCTTACCAAGCCCGAGCGCCGTGTTGGTGTACCCCTCATCATCCCGACCGGGAATACCCAATATCAGACCGGCCTCTTGGCGAATCATTTCTTCGTGCATTGCTTGAACCAAGCGCTCACGGTTTTGTCGAAAATCCGTGAATGCAGCCTCAGGCCAAACCACCAAAGACACATCACGCAAACCCAATGTCGGTTGCCAGTGCCGATCAAAGTTTTCGCGGAATTGGTGCGCATACCACTTGGTGTGTTGATCCAAATTACCCTGGACGCCCGCCACAGAGAGGGTCTTCCCTGCCACCACCCAGGACTGTGAAGACATCAGGATCGATGACCCTAAAATCAAGGTAAGCAGACTGATGTGGGGCACAGAGCGCGACCAGGACGCCGATTGGAGGGCGCTAGCAACAAGCTCTGCAGACAGCGCGACGAAGAAGCCCACCAGATAGACGCTGCCAACGGGGGCCCATCCCGACCAGAGCGTTTCAAGATGCCCATAGCCCACCAACAGCCAAGGAAACCCCGTGAGCAGATGTGATCTCAGCAGTTCACCCAGTACCCAGGTAACCGCGAACCAATGCCCGCCCGCGGTGCGGGGCGCTCGTTCAAGCGTATTGAGCAACCAAGCCTGTGGCAGGAGCGTCAGAGACCAGGCAAAAACAAATAGCGTCACCATGACCAGCGCAAGCCAAACCGAGGCACCGCCGTACTCGTGAATGCTCACGAAAATCCAGCTGATGCCAGTGCCGAATGCGCCAAGCCCGAACCCGTAATATCGAATCAGCACCGTGCGTCGATCGACATCCGTCGTCGAAAGGCGAAGACCCACTAAGCTGAAGAGACTCAGCCACCAAAGATCAAAAGGCGCAAAGGACAAGGTCAGGAGCACGCCAAGCGGCAGGCTCAGCAGTAAGTCACGCAATAAGGCGCTTTGACCCTTAGACATCCGCGGGTCGGCGGGTCACTTGTAGCAGATGAACGCGTCGATTGTCGGCATTCATCACTCTAAACTCCAATCCGTCGATATCGAGCACGTCGTCTCTCGTGGGTAAGCGACCAATTCGGTGCATCATCATGCCGCCAACCGTATCGTATTCATCATCTGAAAATTGCGTACCGAAGACGTCATTGAAGTCTTCAATAGTGGTGAGTGCCTTCACCATGTAGGTGCCATCGGTGTGCGGCTTGATGAAGTCCTCTTCGTCATAATCAAACTCGTCCTCGATGTCGCCAACAATCTGCTCCAGCACGTCTTCAATAGTGACAATCCCACTGAGGGAGCCGTATTCATCGTAAACCACGGCCAAGTGATTCCGATTTGCACGGAATTCCTGCAACAGAACATTCAGACGTTTGCTCTCCGGAATCCCTGATGCCGGTCGGAGCAGGTCACGTAAGTTAAACTTCTCTGACCGATCTGGGTGCGCGAGAAATAGCAGGTCCTTCGCGAGCAAAATCCCTAACACTTCGTCACTGCCATCGGCGAGTACCGGAAATCGAGAATGCCGACTATCAATCACTAACGACAAGATTTCGGCCGGGGTCTGATCAATACGGATAAAAATCACTTGTGCTCTGGGCACCATGATCTCTCGCGCTCGCATGTCAGAGACCGTCAGCGCGCCTTCAATAATGCTGAGCACCTCTGCGTCCAAAAGATCACGCTGTTCGGACGCTCGCAATACTTCGATTAATTCGTCCCGACTGCTTGGCTCGCCGGTGAGCGCCATAGACAGCCGTTCAAGCCAGGACCGACTCTTTTCGGGTCTCGAGTCCGCATCGCTCACAGGGCGGTCTCGGCGTAGGGGTTTTGTATCCCTAGTCTTTTCAACATCGCAATTTCCCTCGATTCCATGGCCGCAGCTTGCCTCGATGTGACATGGTCAAACCCCAATAAATGCAGCATGCCATGGAGGAGCAAATGAAGAAAATGTTCTCTAGGGACTTTCCTCTGAGCACCAGCTTCCCGTCTGACCACTTTCGGGCAGATCACCAAATCACCAAGTGCGACCTGATCTTCCGACACCCATGCGCGATTCGGGAAAGCGAGTACATTCGTCTCACGGTCAACCCCTCTAAATTCATGGTTAAGTCGACGTATCTCTGCGCCCGTCGCAAGAAGTAAACACGTTTCAGTTTTTGCGCTTTTTTCCCGCTTAGCAATGGATGATTGAGGCAAAACCTCAAGCATCCATTGCTCAAAGAGTGCCTCCGACCCTTCTAGCCATGACCGCTCTACTCGTGCCCGTTTGATCAAATCGATGCGGTGGTAGTGGCTCACGCTGGAAGCCCCGATGCGCAACGCCAATAGCTAACTCTCGCGGCCATTGCCTTCATGGATCTCGTAAGCTTCAACGATGCGCTGCACCAGCGGATGCCTGACCACATCTTTGGCGCCAAAGTGCGTAAAGGATATCCCTTCGACGGCACCCAAAACCCTAATCGCATGACGCAAACCTGATTGCGTTTTACTGGGTAAATCGATTTGAGTCATATCGCCCGTCACCACCACCGTCGACCCAAAGCCTATGCGCGTGAGGAACATTTTCATTTGCTCAGCGGTCGTATTTTGGCTCTCGTCGAGAATGATAAATGCATCGTTCAGGGTACGACCTCGCATATAAGCCAGTGGCGCAACTTCTATGAACCCTCGCTCTATTAATTTTTCGACCCGCTCAAAGCCGAAGAGTTCATAAAGTGCGTCATAAAGCGGACGCAAATAAGGATCGATCTTCTGCGCCAAATCACCGGGTAAGAAGCCCAATTTCTCTCCAGCTTCCACTGCTGGCCGAACCAATAGGATCCTTGAAATTTTTTCCTGCTCAAAGGCTTCGACAGCACAAGCCACCGCTAAAAACGTCTTCCCAGTGCCCGCAGGCCCTATACCAAAATTGATGTCGTGCTCACGGATGGCTTGCACATACTGATTTTGATTGTAGCCTCGAGGTTTAACCGACTTCTTTCGCGTCTTAATAATCTGAAAGCCGGCGTCAGCCCCCTGGGTAAGGGCAACGACACCTGAATCCTGTAACGCCAAATGCAATGCTTCTGAGGTCATCGGCGACCCATCAGCCAATTCTTGATAGAGCTTTGTTATGAGTGCTTTTGCTGCGATCACCGACTGTTCTTCACCGGTGAATTTAAATTCATTGCCCCGGTTGGAAATGGTAACCCCAAGGCGTGTTTCGATTTGTCTCAAATGTTGATCGTAAGGCCCACACAACTCGGCCAGCTGCTGGCTATTGTCAGGCTCTAGTCGAGTTAACAACGTGGGTTGGGTTAGATCACGACCAGAATCAACTTTTCCGAAAGTCAAAAGATGAGGCTCCTTATAGAATGGAATAATCGCTTTCGAGCAGAATGCTAGCGCAAAGACTGTGTCGTCAAGAAGATCCTATGCGTCACTCGCACAAGATGCCTCGAAGGGAGTTGGGCAGCGCTTCAGTGATCTCTACCTTAACGAACTGACCAATCAGGGCGGGATCAACGCTCCTGAAATTCACCACCCGATTGTTTTCAGTACGGCCCTGAAGCTGTCCCGGATCTTTTTTCGAAATACCGGTCACCAAAATCGACTCAATGCCACCCACCATCTGGCGGCTGATCACCATCGCTTGATGACTGATCAAAGCCTGGAGCTGCTCGAGACGCTTCTTTTTGATCTCCATGGGCGTGTCGTCAGGAAGATCAGCAGCAGGCGTTCCCGGCCGAGCGCTGAAAATAAAGCTGAACGAATGGTCAAACCCAATCTCTTCGATCAGATTCATTGTCTGCTGGAAGTCAGCGTCCGTCTCCCCGGGAAAGCCGATAATGAAGTCAGACGACAAACTGATCTTGGGCCTGATCGAGCGAAGTCTTCGGATCTTTGATTTGTATTCGAGAACAGTATGGCCACGCTTCATTCTTGCAAGGATGCGATCCGATCCGCTCTGAACTGGCAAATGCAAATGGCTCACCAGTTCGGGGGCCTCTCCGTAAAGGTCAATGAGGGAGTCGCTGAACTCCACTGGGTGGGACGTGGTATAGCGAATTCGATCAATGCCTTCTATCTGCCGAATCACGGCGATTAAGTAAGCGAGATCAGCCATCCCACCATCATCCAAAGGACCTCGGTAGGCGTTCACGTTCTGGCCGAGCAGGTTGACTTCTCTCACGCCCTGTTCGGCAAGCGCCAACACCTCCCCGACCACATCAGCAAGTGGCCTAGAAACCTCTTCTCCGCGCGTGTAGGGCACCACGCAGAAGGTGCAATACTTGCTGCACCCCTCCATGGTCGACACAAACGCAGTTGGGCCGTCAACCTGAGCCGGTGGCAGATGGTCAAATTTCTCAATTTCGGGAAAGCTGATATCAATCACCGATTGACCCAAGCGACTTGACTCCTTCAGCATGGCCGGTAATCGATGCAAGGTCTGAGGACCAAAGACAAGGTCGACGAAGGGGGCTCTTGTCTTTATCGCCTCGCCCTCCTGGCTCGCGACACAGCCACCCACACCTATCTTCAAATTAGGATTAGCCTCTTTGAGTTTTTTCCAACGCCCCAGTTGATGAAACACCTTTTCCTGCGCCTTCTCTCGAATCGAGCAGGTGTTGAGCAACAGTAAATCAGCAGACGCCTCCTCGTTGGTCAGCACGTAACCCGCGTGAGCGCTCAACATATCGGCCATTTTAGATGAGTCATACTCATTCATCTGACAGCCGTGCGTTTTTATAAATAGCTTCGGAGGGCTCAAGGTCGTGACTAGCAATTGAGGAAGCCCTATTATACGGGGGTGGATGCGGATCCTCTAGCCGTATCGAGGCACGGGACGGTGCCCTTGAAAAAAGGATCGAAAGACCCAATAACCCCACTTGATGCGTTGCTCTCCTATTTGGGCGACCCATCCAACTGGAGTCTGGCCGAGTTTCAGAAGTTAGCGACTCAAAACCCAAGTCACCATGGACGATGAAGGCCAACCGAATTAGATACAATGAGCATTGAGCTGAAGACTGACAGCCCATTTTAGGACTGTCACGCCTTAGAATTTTCGGCCCGCCCTTCCACGATGGGTGACCCCACACGAGCAACGACTATGCCCCAACAACCCACATATAAAGTGATTTTCTTCAACCAGGGTCAAATTTTCGAAATCTACGCGCGTCAAATCTATCAGTCTGATCTCTATGGCTTTATTGAAATTGAAGAAATCTTATTTGGTGAGCGATCGCAAATGTTGGTCGATCCCAGTGAGGAGAAGCTGAAATCTGAGTTCGAAGGGGTTAAGCGATCGTACTTGCCCATGCATGCCATTGTTCGCATCGATGAGGTCACCAAAGAAGGGATTGGCAAGATATCTGAAGCCAAAGGCAATATCGCCCCTTTTCCCATGCCAGCCTTCACGCCAAAAGGAAGCTCTGACTAATCTCGATGTATCCCACGCCCCATAGCCTGCGAACGCCTGAGAAAGTCGCGTTTGCCGCAAGCGACGGCAGCGTTGCCATCACCTATCGAGCGCTAGAGGAACACTCGAATCAAACCGCGCATCTGCTCCGATCGATGGGGCTAACCCGGGGCGATGGCATTGCCCTCCTTCTCGACAATGACCCGCACTTTTTGGTGATCGCCTGGGCCGCGCAACGAAGTGGTCTCTACTACACGCCCATTAGCACCTTTTTCCAATCTGATGAGGTGTCCTACATCCTGTCTAACTCAGATGCCAAAGTCTTATTCACCAAATCCACCCTACTGGGCCGGCTGAAGATGTCGCTACCGGCCGATCTGAAGGTGATTGACCTTGATACCGATCAGCCCGATCACTGGGCCAATCTCATCCAACAGCAACCGATCACACCGATTGCGGATGAGTGCGAAGGCGCTGAGATGATTTATTCTTCTGGTACCACCGGGCAACCCAAGGGCATCCGGTTCGACATCAAAGGGCTTCCAATGGGCACGGTGTCGCCCCTGATCGAAAAGCGAATTCAACTTCATCAACTAGATGAAACCTGCCGCTATCTCTCTACCGCCCCGCTCTACCACTCGGCGCCGCTTCGTTACAATCTGCTGGTGTCTCGACTCGGCGGCACAAGCTACATCATGCCCAAGTTTGATGCCCAGACGGCGCTTGAGCTCATCGAATCAAAACGCATCACGCACAGTCAATGGGTGCCCACCATGTTTGTTCGAATGTTGGCACTCCCATCTGAGCAAAGGCGCCAATTTGACCTCAGTAGCCATCGCTTCGCCATTCACGCGGCCGCCCCATGCCCACAAGATGTCAAGCGCGCCATGATCGAATGGTGGGGCGATATCATCCACGAATATTATTCTGGCACCGAATCTAACGGGTCGACGGCCATCGACACTGCCCAGTGGCTCGCGCATCCCGGCAGCGTCGGACGCGCTTTCCACGGCGAGATCAAAGTATTGGATGACGCGTTCAACGAATTGCCTCCCGGCGAAACGGGGCAAATCTACTTTGCTAATGGGAATACCTTTGCTTATCACAAGGATCTGGAAAAAACGGCCAAGGCCTATTCCCCTCAAGGCTGGTCATCCCTCGGGGATATTGGTTATGTGGATGCTCAAGGCTATCTCTATCTCAAGGATCGAAAGTCATTCATGATCATTTCGGGCGGGGTCAACATCTATCCCCAAGAAATCGAGGATGTCCTCATTAATCACTCGGCAGTGATCGATGTGGCAGTCTTCGGCGTGCCGAATGAAGAATTTGGTGAGGAAGTCAAAGCCGTGGTTGAGCTCCACCCGGACGCACGCGCAGGCGACGCGCTGGCTGACGAACTCATGCGTTACTGCAGAGATTGTTTATCGCATATCAAGTGTCCACGAAGCATCGATTTCACCGAAGCTCTGCCTAGACATCCAACAGGCAAACTCTACAAAAGCGCGCTTAAAGCCAAGTACTGGCCAGGTTCTCAGCTGATTGCTCACTGATCCCAGCGCGACAGGTTTGAACCGGCAAGATGATCAAGACTCAGCGCCGCATGCGTCTCGCTCCCCGGAAAAATGAAATCCGGCAAAATATCCACAAGCGGTTGCAGGACAAACCGCCGGGATTGCGCTCTCGGATGCGGCAGAATTAACCCGTCACTTTGGATGACTTGACGACCAAGCGCGATCAAATCGAGGTCCAAGACCCGAGACGTATTCTTCTTGTGCAAGGCCGGCCGGCCAAAAAACACCTCCAAAGACTGCAAGAAAGCCAATAAATCAAAGGCTGTCTGGCGGGTCTCAATGGCGACGATGGCATTGGCAAAGTCTGGGCTGCCCTCGGGCATCGCCTCTGGTGAGGTCCGATAGATGTGGGATTCGAGGTATTGCCCCTCACTATGGCGCCGCAAATGGGCCATCGCGCGCTGCAATTGCTGATAAGGCGCGTCAAGATTACTTCCAAGGGCAATGATCGCAAGCGAAAGTGACTCGGAACCATCTGGGATCATTGTGCAAGGTCCATGGCGAGGGCTGATGAGTTTATGATACTTTGAGACCATTAATGATTTTGATAAAGGAAACATGATGAAAGCGGCCGTCCTTCGAGCACAAAACCAACCGATGGAAATTGAAGATGTTTCAGTCGCCAACCCAGGCCCGAGAGAAGTTCTGGTTCGCACCCTGGCTGCGGGCGTCTGTCACAGTGATCTACATTTTCTTGACGGCTCCTACCCCTATCAACTACCGACCATCCTGGGTCACGAAAGTGCCGGCGTTGTAGAAGCGGTGGGTCGCGACGTGACCTACGTCAAAAAGGGAGATCACGTCATTACTTGCTTGTCTGCATTTTGTGGCCATTGCGATAAATGTTTGACGGGCCATCTGTCGCTGTGCCAGAGCCCGGAAGTGGCCCGTAAGGCAGATGATGCGCCGAGGTTAAGCACCTCAAGTGGTGACACCATCCATCAGTTCCTCAACCTTTCCTCCTTCGCCGAAATGATGCTGATTCATGAGCACGCACTCGTAAAGATTCGCGAGGACATGCCCATGGACCGAGCCGCACTGATTGGCTGTTCCACCACAACAGGCGTGGGTGCCGTATTCCACACGGCGGGCGTAGAACCGGGTTCGACCGTCGTTGTGATCGGTTGTGGCGGCGTTGGCCTCGCAGCGATCAACGGTGCAGCGATTGCAGGCGCTGGCCAAGTAATCGCGGTGGACCGCGTTGACTCTAAACTCGAACTCGCCAAAAGCGTCGGCGCGACCCATACGATCAACGCGGCAGAAAAAGACGCGGTTGGGGAGGTTCTTGAGATGACCCACGGGGGTTGCGATTACGCATTTGAAGCGATTGGACTCAAAGCCACGGCAGAGCAAGCCTTCAAGATGCTTGGCCCAGGGGGGACGGCGACAGTGATCGGGATGATTCCTGTGGGCACTATGGTCGAACTCCACGGCGTTGAATTCTTACGGGAGAAAAAAATTCAAGGCTCCAACATGGGCTCCAATCGATTCCGGATTGATATGCCGCGATTTGTCGAGTTCTATCTTAACGGCAAGCTTCATTTGGATCAGATGATTTCAAAGCACATCCGGCTAGAGGACGTAAATGTCGCGCTGGACGCACTCAAAACCGGCGAGGAAGCGCGTCACGTGATCGTCTTCGATTGAGTCTGACCCATGGCCGAATTAGAAATAGAAACCGAAGTCACCGGCAACGTCTGGAAAATCCTTTGCCAAGTGGGCGATCAGGTAACCGAAGAGCAGGAGCTGATCATTTTGGAGTCCATGAAAATGGAAATTCCTGTGGAGGCGCCTCAAGCGGGCAGAGTGAAAGCCATCTGCGTCAATGAGAGCGATCCAGTCGACGAAGGGCAGATCGTCGTCATCCTGGAGACCTAATCTCCGGTATAAGTCGCAGGCGACTTGGTCAGAAATTGCAGCATGGCCTGCCGGCGATCTTCTGTTGTTGCCGTGAGTAAATTTTGATCCGTGTCCATGTGCAATATCGCCGCATCGAGCGCGCCTGCAATCTGATTCAGGGTTTGTTTGATCATTTGGGTCGCAATCGGCGGTTGAGCGGCGTAACGCTCCGCCATGTTGAGCGCGACCTGATCAAGGTTCTCTAATTCGCATAGCTCATCGATAAGCCCCCAATTTGCTAGCGTCGGGGCATCCAGCCGTTCGCCCAGCATCACCATCCGCTTAGCTCTCGAAATGCCAACCAATCGCTGACACAACCCGATGCTCTGCCACATCAGGTTCATGCCTAGGTTAATTTCCGGATAGCCCGCGCTGGCGTTGCGAGCGGCAACTCTGAAGTCACAAGCTGTGGCGATACAAAGCCCTCCTCCAAGCGCGACTCCGTGCATCTGAGCGATAGTCACCTGAGGGATGTCTAACATGGCTCGCAACATACGCGCCCCCAGGCCCGCATCGCGGCGGCGCTGGACGAGCGGCGCAGGAGCTGCAGGAGGCTGTTTCAGGTCGGCCCCCGCGCTGAAGTGTTGCCCGGACCCTTTAAAAATCAGAACTCGTGCAGGGTCATCAATCATTTCCCTTGAGAATCGCTCAATGGCCTTCATCAAAGCAGTACTCAACGCGTTCAAGGATTCAGGTCGATTGAACGTTGCCACCAACACGTCGCCCACGCGACGCTTCAAGATCAGGGTTTTCGCCATCGAGATCAGTCCTCACTCTGCGTGTCAAAGTAATCCGATCTGACCTTGGTCAACGTGGCAAAATTACTGGCGGAAATCTCAAATCGCAGCTTCGCAAGCGCGGCCTCTGAAACCGAAAGTCCCAGGTCAGACGACGTAACCGACGAGGCGTTGCCTGTCTCACTATTTTCTAACTGAACATCAGGCGCGAGCGGCTGCTCAGCCAAAGGATTCAGCTTGACTTCCGCTGTCAGCCAATAACGTTCATCCTCTTCGACGAGGTCGAGCTGCACGATTCTTTTGTCTCGAAGGGCCACCTCAATCACCGAAGTGGCGTCAACTGAGTTCGCTGGTCTATGAGCCACATCGATTAACTTAAATTGGGTGAGTCGGCTCGGTATTTGATTCAATATCGAACTGTACTTCAGCGTTAGACCCGTGGGCGGCTCTACCAGAGACCAGTTCATCGCATCCGCCTCACGAACCAGCGTGTAGCTTTCTCCAGATGCGAGATGTTTGACGGTGACCGACTCCACGGCGGTTTCCGGTATATCAAACAGTGCTGGACTGAGCCAATCATTCGGGCTAGCCGAAGCCGTGATCTTGCCACTGACCAACCAAACTTGATGATCTCCAGGGGAACGCACAAAGGTGGCATCTCGTTGGCTCGCCGCTTGACCGAGCAACACCACATGGTCTTCGGCCAATCCCAGGCGAATGCGCGTTGCTCGCGTATCCTCGGCACCAGACTCCGAGAGCCGAAGTTCCGCATGATGTTCAGGATTGGCTGTTTTTCGCTCGATCATCTTGGCCGAACGCAACGCCGAGACCAGATCAATCATCGCGCCAAGCTTCGCTGGGTATCCCAAACGATTAGTGACCTGCCACTGTCCACCTTGGTTCACCAACTCTGTAGACAAGTCTCCCTTTTCAATCGTGATCGATAGGAGCTCAGCATTCGGCTCAGAGAGTGCGGGAATCCAGAGACGATCCGGTGCCTCTCTTGTCGAAGGACTCAGCAAGTACAGTCCGCCTGCTAGAGCCACAAGCACGCCGACGAGGATTTGAATGGTTGTTTTACGATTCATCACCGCCTCACTCCCGACGCAATCGAACCCACACCCATGCTGCCATCATCAATGTCAACAATACTGGCAGTAATAGGATATTCAGGAGCTTGAGATTGGTTCCCAACTGTTCGATGTCCTGATCAAGACGGTGACGAACATCCCTCAACTCCTTGCGGATTCTGAGTTTTTCATCTTGAAAACGTGCGAGTGCCGCTTCTTGCTCTGCATTCAGCAATAAAGTGCCTTCTGACTCCTTTTGCGCCTCTAGGTCGGTGAGTTGGCGCTCAGTCTCACTCAATTCAAGCTGCAATCTTTCAGCGCTTGCGAGATATTTCGATTCAGCTTCACGCCGTAAATCCTGAACCACCTCAAATGGCCGAGTAAATTTACCTCGGCTGCGAATACTAATTAGATCCTGGCTGCCCGCAAAATAATCAACCATATTCGTGAGCAAGCTCCCATTGTCCGCCCAAGCCGACGCAATTTGCTGACCAAAAAAATTCTGCACTTGCACCCAGAGTCTGTCGGTTAAAACATCCGTATCCGCAACCAGAAAGAGATCAATATGCGCGGCTTTAATCGAAGCGTCACCCTCAAGCCCTGTTTCGAGCTCTGCTGGGCCTGACAACCGGATAGCGATTGGGCGCGGCTTTGTTCCCTCGGAGAAAGTTTTCAAAAGGTCTTCTGGGTTTTGCAAAAACTGGAGTTGGCTTGCTGCAATACCATTCGCGTAGGGTGACGACTCGATCAGCGTTTCCACCTCGACCGTGGGCTCCTCCACATCAAAGAATCCCGCACTGGCAAAATTGATTGAATCGAGCTGCGACGTCACAATCGATTCTTCGGAAAGTTCGGTTGGCCCAACGCCCACAATCGCTAAATGACGAGTGGGTGCACCGCTTGCCGTACTCACACTGAGTGCAAGCTGTGGATCACCAAGAACTTCTTGCTCGCGCAATTGAATGCCAAGCGATCTCGTTAACCAATTCAGACTTGAGACCTGCCCTGTGGGTAGCGTTGGCATCATGGGTGAGGCGGCTTCACGATCCATCTCCGCCAACGGATCCAGAAAGGCAATCACCTTGCCTCCGCCCGCTAAATAGCTCACCAACGACCGCTTGAAAGCATCGGAGAGTGCTTTGGGGTGAATAAGGATCAAGGTACTGAGGCCTTCAGGGATTTCTTCAGCCTCAACATCAATCGACTCGATATCGAAGGTCGATTCAAGCGCCAATATCGACTGCCAGCCAGGCTCTGGCTGAAAAGTTTGAGGGTTTACGCTGTTTTGCACCGGAAGACTGCTGTAAAGACCGATCACGGGCCGTTGCGGTCTGGCTAGGCGGTCAATCAGCTGACTGACCTCGTACTCGAGAAACATTTCCCGGTCGGGCTGGAAGAAACTGATGGTCTCCACATGATCCAAGGCATCCGTACCGGCCAGCCCAAAATAGAGTGCGTCACCATTGGCGGCAACTGGCACCGCCTGAAGCCCATAGGCTGCGGCCTGATCTTCCGCCTCAGAAAAGGGCGCTGGATCGATTCTAGAAACAGAAAGCTGGCCGTTGGATGCAAGCGCAAACTCTTGCAGCATTGACTCAACTCTCGCCGCGTAAGTTCTGATCGGCGTCAAATCTCGGCTGGCCGCTTCCGAGAAGAAAAAATAGAGACGAACAGGCCCGTCCATTTGTTGAACCAGGCGTCGACTCCCGTCCGACAGTGTGAAGAGCTGATTTTCAGTGAGGTCCAACCTGGCTTGACTCAAAAACATATGATTGAAGCCGTTGAATAGGAAAAAAACGCTGATGGCGAGCACAATCAATGTGGGTTTTTGCCAAGCATGATTCATCATCATCTCCTAACTGCCTCGCTTCGCTTCTAAGGCCAACACCGTGAGATAAAGCCAGAGCACCACCATGGACAGGAAATAAAGACCGTCCTTCAGCGATACCACACCCCTCGTGATCGCAACAAAATGGTTAAGCACACTAAGACCCGAGAGCGTATCCATGACCCACTGGGGCACCCAGGCATCAAAAAAGTCTAAGACCAATGGAAACCCCGCCAAGACGAAAACCAAACAAACACTGCCGGTCAAAATAAAGGCGATAATCTGGCTTTTCGTTAACGCTGACATACAGCTACCGATGGCCAGAAACGCGCCCGCCATAAGCCAGGACCCGAGGTAGCTGGACATGATGACGCCATGGTCAGGCTGACCCAGGTAAGCCACCGTCAGCCAAAGCGGGAAGGTGCCAACCAATGCCAGCCCCGTGAATACCCACCCCGCCAGGAATTTAGCCACGACGGCCTCCCAAAGCGCTAAAGGCAGTGTCAGCAGCAATTCGATTGACCCTGATTTGCGCTCCTCCGACCAAAGTCGCATCGAGACCGCGGGCACCAAAAAGAGATAAAGCCAGGGGTGGAAATTAAAAAACGGTGTCAAATCTGCCTGGCCGCGCTCGAAAAACTGTCCCAAATAGAAAGTAAAGGCGCTCGAAAGCACCAAAAAAACAAGAATGAACACATAAGCAATAGGCGTAATAAAGTAGGACACCAGCTCTCGCTTGAAAATTGCGCTTAAGTTCGCCATCACGCGCGGCCCTCGGTTACATCTGCAAACACCGCATCCAAAGCCCCAGTCAGCTGCTCAAAATGCTCAATGTTCCACCCTGACGCTTGCGCGCATTCAATGACCTTTGTTGCGAGCGATCCGTCCGACGGTTGTCCGCTCACGACATAACGCTGCTCGCCAAGGACCTGAATCTGCACATTCGGCCCGAGCGACCCGAGCCTTGCCACCACAGCCTCCTGACTTGCCTCGGCCAAACCGAGAGTAAGTCCACCATACGAAGCAGCGCGCGCCATCAACTCCTCGGTTGATGCATCCAAGACGGCTTGGCCTTGATTGATGATGATCGCCCTTCCACAAACCGCCGAGACTTCCTCCAGGATGTGGGTTGAGATGATCACGATTTTGTCCTCTGCAAGGTTCTTGATCATCTCTCGAACTTGCCGCTTTTGGTTGGGGTCCAATCCATCGGTCGGCTCGTCAAGAATCAACACCTGCGGATCATGGAGAATGGCTTGCGCAAGCCCTACTCGGCGTTTAAAACCCTTCGACAACGTCTCGATGCGTTGACGCGCCACGTCATTCATCGAGAGCTGGCCAATGACTTCAGCGACTCTTGAATCTCTGTCTGCGCCAGAGAACCCTCTCATCTCCGCCATGAAGCTGAGGAAGCGCTTCACTGACATATCCTCGTAGCAGGGCGCTCCCTCGGGAAGGTAGCCCAGGAGTGATTGGGCTGCCCTGCGGTTCGTCACCACGTCGTGCCCATAGACCTCGACACTGCCAGACGTAGGTTCCAAAAAGCCCGTAATCATCTTCATGGTCGTAGATTTGCCTGCACCGTTAGGCCCAAGAAACCCCAGCACCGTCCCGGGCTCGATGCTAAAGGAAAGGTCACGCACAACCTCGATGTCACCGAAGCGCTTGGTGAGTTGTCTCAATTCGATCACGTCTTCAACCTCCTAAGACCGACCTTAAACGCGCCGTATCATAATTAAACGCTTGAGGGGGTCAATGGCTAGCGAGCCTATAGACCTTAAAAGCCCCATATTTATCCCCACC
>CAYZUV010000022.1:0-19018 GCA_964481245.1 uncultured Pseudomonadales bacterium | reverse complement strand
GCCTTTGTGCTGAACGAAAAACGGCCCATGGTGTTGGATATCGAGCGCAGACACACGATTCGGGTGGTCATCGTGCCGGTTCAGGATATGCAAACGCCCCACTATCGTGTTGAACGCATGCGTGGGGCTGAGTTAGATGAGGAAACGGCGAGCTACAACATTCAGCCTGTGGTTGAGGAGGATGTGGTCGAACCCGACCTTGAACTCCGTCCAATGACCACCGAGAAAGCGGTGGTAACTGGCGGGCAGCTGCCTCGCCTGACCGAGACCGCGGCCTCAGACCCCAAGACGGCTTCGAACACGGCTACTTCAACAGCGCAAGGTAAAACGAATTCAGGCAGAAATAGGAGAAGAGGCAGATCGTCCGCTAAGCCGGTAAAGAAACCCACCTTGCTTCAGCGACTACTGTCGATTTTCTCCTCTGAAGATGGTGTCAAATCGAATGCACCCAAGGCTAAGTCTCCGTCTCCCGCGCGCGGCAAGCGTCAAGCTGACTTGAAAAAAGATGATCGAAAAGAGGGTGCGCCGACCAAAAAATCGGGTGAAGCTAAGGTCACTGACGGCAAAAATAGCGCTGACGAGGGAAGACCTAACCGAAAACAGCGTGGCCGACGACGCGGATCTGAAGTGCAACAAAACGTCGGGGCGTTGGTAGATGCCCCTTCGACCGACAAAAGCACTGATCAAGTATTGGATGCCCCGGACCTTTCTTCTGAGGATCACGCTGTGGATTCAGATGATCGCCGATTGAACGCCAATCGCTCAAGGACAAGGAGTCGACGTCGAGGTCGTCGCGCTGATCCTGCCAGTGAAACCGCGAATAATGAAAGTGGGTCTGGCGCTTCGGTTGTAGGCGAAGCCACCATAGGTATTGAAAGCACCAATGGAGTAGAGGCAGACACAGCGGATTCAACCGTCGCGCCGGCAATGGCAGCATCAAGAGCTGCTGATGAGGCGAGAGGTCCATCGGCGTCAGCTCAAGATGGAAGTGAAACTGACGTTCGAGCTGCAGTTGGTGCGACCGGAGACCAAGCAAGTGCGACAGACATTGAGGCTCTTGAGGCAGAGCCAGAGGAAAGCCTAGCGGCCCCTGGGGGACGGGTCGAAACATCCGAGAGCGAACCGTCGGCACCTTGGTCGTGGGGCCATGCTGCCAATGATCCAAGGGTTGCGCCAAGGCCGCCCGTTGAAGGGCCCGTGCTTGAATCGGTGCTCACTCGGCCTTGGGTCAACGAGCTTCCCTATATTGCGCGACAGCTGGACGGGCAACATCCTAGTCAGTGGTCAAGAGCGAGCAATGACCCACGAGCACACCTGGATCAGGCGGTCTAGGTGGCTTGTTGGGAGAGAATCTGAGGCTCCGGTTCGAGCCAAACCGAAAAGATGTCAGAAACTCGGTGTTGAATCTCGTTTTTAAGGTATAAGACATCCTCATAGGTGGCGTCGCCAATATTTTCGATGACCAGTGCGTGCTGGGACGAAACCTTTGCGCCGCCACTTTCGCGACCCTTCAGACCTGAGTGTTCAATCATTTGTGCCGCAGAGGCTTTAAAGCCAGATTCTGTTCTGTAGACAGCAATGCCCTTCTCTGCACACCTTTCCTGCTGCATCGAATTGAGCATCGGATTTTTGAAGAAACTTCCGACATTTCCTCGAATCCGCAGATCTGGCAGCTTTTCTCCTCGCAAGCGAAGCACATGCTCTCGGATCCCAAGAGCAGAAAGTCCTAGGCTGCTTGTGGCTCTCGGCAACAGCTCACTCATCCCTGGATAGCTAAGATTGGGCGTAAATACGGACGACAATTGAAGATGTACATCTACAACAATATAGTGTGCGCCCTCTGTCGATTTGAATAGACTGTCCCGATAACCTAAACGCAGGGCATCTGCCGGCAATTCCTCGTAGGCCATTGACTCGGTGTTAAAGACCCTAACGGAATGCAGTGTGTCGCTTAACTGCGCACCATAAGCACCAATGTTCTGGATCGGTGCAGCACCAACGCGTCCAGGAATTCCCGAGAGATTTTCGATACCCCAATACCCTGCTTCCACTGCCGATTCCACGAGGAGATCCCAGGGGCATCCGGACGCTGCGGCCAGCTGAGCATCCTCCCAACTAAAGGTCTTACGTGTATCTTGGAGAACGGCCAAGCTGAGCTGAGATGGCAAAATCAAGTTAGATGCGTCACCTACAACGAGCCAATGCGAACCGCGATCTTTCAGCGCCTGGATCGCCTCTGGCAGGTCGCTATCGAATGCAATCTGCCAGAGCTCCTGCGCTTCGACGTGCAAACCGAAGCTGTTATCAATGTCGATGTTGATTAGTCGCTGCATGTGTAGAGTTTATCCCAATCGGACTTGTGTAGATTGCGCCATAAATGACAATGCCTTCCCAAAAGCCCATTTAGTTCAGAAGAAGAAGAGAACCCTTGGTGTATACTCGCCAGCAATTATAGGGAAAGTAAATTATGGATCTCAAAGATAAAGTCGCGTTCATCACGGGTGGCGCTTCAGGGCTCGGAAGAGCCACCGCGGAGCATTTTGTTAATTCAGGCGCAAAGGTCATTCTGTTTGATCTGAACGAAGAGAATGCCGAAAAAACGGCCAAGGAAATTGGATCCTCGGCCACTTACGCTGCAGGCGATGTCGCCGATGAGGCTTCAGTTTCTGCCGCGATCGAAAAAGGTTTGAGTGAGTTTGGCGCGATTCACATCAATGTGAACAGTGCGGGCATTGGTGCGGCGGCTCGAACCCTAGGGAAAGATGGTCCCATGCCACTGAAGACTTTTGAATTCGTGGTTCGGGTCAATTTGATCGGCACCTTCAATTGCTTGAGGCTTTGTGCAGACGCGATGCAGAAGAATGACCCCGTCACTGAAGACGGTGAACGGGGTGTGATCGTTAACGTGGCTTCGGTTGCTGCTTTCGACGGTCAGATCGGCCAAGCCGCTTACAGTGCCAGTAAAGGTGGCGTGGCTGGCATGACCCTGCCCATCGCAAGAGACCTGGCCAGAACCGGTATACGGGTAGCCACTATTGCACCCGGTATTTTTGAGACGCCCATGATGCAATTCGCACCACCGCAGGTACGGGAACCCTTGATCGAAATGACTCAATTTCCAAAGCGGCTCGGTAACCCGGCCGAGTTTGCCAAAACCGCAGGCTATATCGTTGAGTGTGGCTACATCAACGGCGAGGTCATTCGATTAGATAGCGGTATTCGAATGGCGCCGAAGTGATCCACTGGCTGAGCGGAAGAATAGACAGCGCTTAGCAGCGCCGCCTATTCTCCTCTAGGCAGCGTTTGATTTCCGATTCCTCAGTGTTTTTCACCCATTCGAGCCAAATGCCTTGGCTTCGCAGGCGAGACAGGGTTTCAGCGATTCGGCTCAACGCCGGTGATAAACGCTTGTTAGACAGTCGATTGACCAACAGGTGAAAAGGCATATCACCTACGGGGCGGCTTGATTGGATCAACCGGTCTCGTAGCCCCATCTGCTCAAGACGTATTCTGACAACTGGCCTCGGATGGACAAAGACATCTGCGCGATTTAAGTCAAGTAGATGCAGGCAGGCCCGCGAATCCTTGGCCGCAAATGCATCGATGTTGAGTGATCGGTAAAACTCCTCGCTCCAATTATCTCCTTGCATACGGCAGTAGCGGCCCTTCGCCGATTGGATCATATCGTCCGGCGTTCGTTCGTCTTCGAGCCGTGTCACTGGATGTTGCTCCAAAGCGTAAAAAACAGGCCCGATCGTGTGAGCGAACTCAAGCCGCTCCTCACTGGCGAAGGTGATAAAGGCGTCAGCTTGGTTGCCAAGAACCGTTTGTTGGACTCTGTTCCAGGGCAATCCAACCTTCATGACCGTGAGGCCGGTGTTGGCCTCCTGAAGCAGCCTGTCGGTTAGTTGAGGCAAAATACCCTGGATCTCTCCGGATTCACTCAGGTAGCTATAGGGAGCCCAATCGTGGTTGTAAGCGACAACAAGCGAGTCAGCAACGCTGTGATTTGACCAGCTGAAAGTCATAAAGAGCGCACAAGTCAAGGCGGTACAGCCTATCGATTTCAATCTCATCATGTTAAGACGTTAAACTCTTTACGAAATCCACCATTTGTTGCTTCGAAAACGGTTTGCTCAGAAGCAAGATCGGTTTTCCAGCCGCATTCATTTCAAGCAGCTCATCTGAGTAACCGCTCACGACACCGATTGGGAGCCATGGCGCAATTTGACCTGCGTGCTCAATCAATGCTTTACCGCCGATTTCGCCCGGCATAATCATGTCAGTGATGATGGCGCTGAACCTCTGAGCATCTGCATTTAACGTGCGAACTGCGTCTTGTCCGTCACGACACTCCACTACTGAAAAGCCCGCGCTTTGGAGATACATTTTAGAGATGAAACGGACATCATCATTGTCATCCACCAACAGAACGACCTGCTGGTTCGCTTGGGCCGCAAGTTGGTCCGACGATTGTTTGAAGCTGGGCGCCGGCTCCACGTCATCGGTTTTTAAGTCGTTAGCAAGCGTGTCAGGATGACTCACAGACAGATCGGCATCTTCTCGAAGTAGGTAGAGATAGAACGTGGTGCCGACGCCCAACGTGCTATCTACTTCGATCTTACCGCCAATTTGAGAGACAAAACCGTAGACCATTGAAAGCCCGAGGCCCGTGCCCTTCTCTACGCCCTTCGTCGTGAAATATGGCTCGAATATGCGATTCAGATCCTCAGGCCTAATTCCAGTACCAGAGTCAGTCACGCTCAAGCAAATGTAACTCTTTTGCTGCTCTTCGACTGTGAGGTGGCGCGACGCCATAGAGGATTCGGCACTGGCTAATTTGATCTTAATGGCGCCAGGGCTCTCCATGGCATGCCGAGCATTCACGAGCAAATTGACCAGCGCGTTATTCAGCGCGTTAACATCCATGTTGACCCAGAGCGGTATGTCGCTGAGATCAAGTTCTAATCGGTGTGGTCCGAGAGCTTGCTCAAAGAGTGGTACGGCGCTTTGGATGACTTGCACGAGCTCGACTTGCGTTGTCTCTAATATTTGTTTTCGAGAAAAGGCAAGGAGTTGTTTGATGAGCGCCCCTGCCTGCCCTAGTGCAGACTCAACGGCCCTTTGAGCTTCTTCTTCAACTGGACTCGCCTCGGACTTCGCTAAAACCTCAAACCCCCCTTTCAATACTTGTAGTGCATTGTTGAAATCATGAGCGACCCCGCCGGTCAACTCCCCTAAAGCGCCAAGCCTTTGGGCATGCGCAAAGTTTTCTTCAAGACGTTTTCGGCTAGTCAGATCGCGAGCGAAAATCAATAAACGCTCCTGACCATCCACTTGAATCAAGGTCGTATTGTTTTCAACCGGTACCTTGCTTTCATCGGACGCAATAAAGCTAGCCTCGCGCAAATGTGAAGGTAATTGCTCGGCAAATTCCAATCGCAAACGCCATTCCTCAGCAGAAAGGCCTTCCACAATGTCAAATGCAGTTTTTGCTAAAAGCTGAGCAACAGAGTAGTTGAGCAGCTCAGCAGCTGGACGGTTTGCGTATAGAATACGGGCTGAAGACGCATCGAAGAGAAAACAAGCGTCCCCCGCTCCCTCCAAGATGTGATTCATCCGCGCTTCGGACTCGGCCAATTCAGCGGCTTTCTGACGCTCTTTTGCAATCCCCAGGTTGATCGCATGCACCAAAATGGCCAACTCATCGCCTCCAGGGCGTGGTTCTATCTGTACCATTTCAGCTTGATCGGGTCTCGACAGTTGATTCACTATTCGCCTCAGTGGTCTTGAGAGGAGGAGCTCAAAGTTAGCGACGAGGGCGACGCTAAAGACAATGACCAATGCCAACGCAAGATAAAACAAATCTCGATTTCGAGAAGCAAAGTCCTCCATCGCCACGAGCAAATTGACAGAAATTTCTAATTCGCCGTAGCGCTTAATCTGATCCGGATCGAAAGGGTCGGCTAGGACAAGCGGGAACTGGAACGTCTTCTCGTGATCTTCCAAAGCCCACTCGAGGGCGAAGCCAGGATCGATTTCAAAATATTTGGCCTTCGAGGCAAGACTTTGATTGAGTTCATCGCTAATTTTTGCACCCACCACGTAATTGGCACTGAGGATGCTGTCGACGACTTGCTGCGCGAGACTTCGGTCAAGCTCGTAAGCTGATCGGGCAGCTATTGGCCGGAAGGTAGCCACAATGCGATCGATCTCAGCATCAACTGCTTCCCGCTCCTTGGTAAATTCGCCGCTGACAATCAGCAACGTGAAGAACCCTGTGATGGAGACAACGAGCGCTAACGAGGTCAGCAAGATTCGTGTGATAAGGGATGATGTTCCCACCAAGATCCTCCCATAAATCTTGAGCGGTGAAATTTTGTATCGATCGCGCTCTGGGCGCCGTCGCACCCTGAGGCCTCAATCTTAACTCAAGTGGTGTTTCTCGCTCAGTAGCCGACTTTACGAGATCCGTCTCGTCTATAAACGTGTTGCGTTGCGCAAAGGCCACGATCGAATCAAGTTTCAACAGTAGCCATAACAGCTTTAACTGCACCGCCATTTAGGTACACGGCCTTTTAGTCACACCTGAATGAAGCATCAATCAGACGCTCGTCAGTCTTCGGGCGCTTGTGGCGCATCCTGAGAGTCAAAAATCATGTCCATCACCTGGTCGAACGCATGTTCTGCCAGCGATTCGATTTCCTCATTGGTTCGATCTTGAATCGGATGCGGGACAAACAACTGCCTTGGATGATACCCCAACGCGTTGCCTTGATGCTTCGCTGCGTCAACAAACTCCTCAGACGCGATAAACGCCCCAGGTACGCCTCGTTTTTCGATATCTAAAATGTCATGCAAACTGCACGACGTGCACGACCCTCAGTCGGCAAGTGCTTCTACAACGGCATCACAGCTGGTCGCGATTTCTTGCCTTAAACTGTCTGGTGCAACCCGCGTAAACGTTGGCTTGATAAAGCGCCTGGTCTTGATACCCCGCTGATTTAATAGGTCTTCAATCCGATTCAAGAAGACATCGCCCTTCGGTTTTGAAATATCTAGAAGGCCGACCGTCACGCCCTCCGCGCCTAGCGCCAGTCTCGGTAACGGTTGTCTCGACTCGGGGGCCAATTCGGATGTTGGATCGATGAATTCCATCTAATGTCTCCAATATTCTTCTGTTTACTCTCTCTGCTTACTGTTTCTGCTTACTGTTTCTGCTTACTTTTTCTGTTAATTCTTTGTGTTAACGCTTCCTGTTAAACCTTTCTTTTTGCTTTTTCCAAGTCAAATTAACTCAGCTCAGTATTTTTTAAGACCGCTCGGGGTGTTTTTCAATTATTTGCGGTTCTTCTTCCAACATATCTCAGTCTGGTTCTAAACAATTCGTTCTCCCGTAGTCTCTTTACGGCACAGGCAGTCTACAATTTCGAAAGCACCCCCCATAGAATTGTTCGAGTTCAAACCAGTGAAGCGTATTGGGTCTTTGCTCTAGTTTTCGCTCATGCCTTCAATGATCTGGATTGCGCTGATTCGGCAAGCCCCTGAATTTTAAAAATTGAAACCTAGCACAACTTCGCGAACAACGGCGGATGCTTACATCACGTTGAGTTGGCTCCAATCACCGACTTAAGCCTAAACGCTAAACTCACCCCCTGTCGATCATTGTCCAAAGCATGGATCGGACCTCAAGATCTCGTCGACATCGAGTTACCTGTAGCGTCCTTGGCTCGCTCAGAGTTTAATCTCCCGTGTGACAGGGGTACTGCCAATCTCGCCACTGGCACCCCAACCCGCAATAATTGCGGAGAAGAGCCCTGCACGGCCACCGGCGCGGACGATGAAGAGTCCGCCCTCACGGAACTTGGTGAATCGATGGCCGGCAAGCTTAGGGTCTATTCCTTCGGTGATACCGCCCGCGCCCCTAACCAACTCCTCACCATCAATGGTCAGTAAATCCATAAGTTTGTTTCGAAGATCGTCCTTACTCCAATTTGCATCTCTGAAAACGCGTTCATGCTCGGGAGAAACCACCAGAAATGCATCGGAGGCGCGAACAAACTTCGGATGGCCCACCACCCTAAGTCCTGCCGCGAAAGATCGAGCCAAGGATTCTGGATCTCGAGACTTTTGATCAACGATTCCCTGTACACCATCAGCTGCAAATAGCGTGACGGTTGACGCGCCTCTATCAAAACCCCTTTCTACTGAGAGTGAATCCCAGCACGAGTTCAGTTCATCCTCAGCGAAACAAAAGGTATATTTGCCGGGGTTACCAAGCGCTGAGCGATCCACGCCGCCTGGCTTTCCACCGCCAACATTTCGAATAACCAGTTGAAGCGCTCGACCAATAGTCGCGTTCGCTCGGTTGCCTTGACCTAGCGCATTTCCTTGGCTGTTCATACCGATTGCTCGACTATAAGGGCCATTAACGACCACCATAGGCCCCGAGAAGTAGGTGGTGGCTAGCAATCCATGCATGCAAAAGGGTTCTTCAAGCGCTGCCTCAACCGCCGCAATCACAACGGGCAGGTACTCAGGTAAACAACCCGCAAGCACGGCATTAACCGCAATTTTTTCTATCGTGCATTGGCCATAGTCCGGCGGCACCTCCCCTACCACCTCCCCGGGTGGCCGGGTCGTGCCTCCCAGCATTCTGTGGACTCGCTCCGGCGTCGGCGGCACCACAGGCAGTCCATCAGACCAGCCCTGATCATAGGCGACTTCGATGTCATCAGTGTCAGAGAACGTGAGTCTTCTCGACTGAAGACGTTCGGGCTGAAATTGGGCTTGTAACTTTTCGATACGTCCGGGATCTAATGTTTTAGAGGCACAACCGGGCTTAAACGCCGGCAACCTCTCGTCCAAGGATAAGTCAAACAAGGCTGACCACTCGGCTTTGACCCAACCCTGATGACGAACTTGCTCGATGTCCGCTTTCAGATGAATCACGGTAGGCACTGACTCGATCTCTGCTCGAAACGAACGTTCAAGCGATTCGTCGAAGAATTGCCGCTCTAGGCCAGGGATCGACTCAGCCTCCTGATTGATAATTTCGACATCCTCTCGGTAAGACAATGAGATGAGTACGTCTTTGATCTCTACACAGGTTTCACAGCTGGATTTGATGTAAATGAGAAAACGGTTCATGAGGCAACGATCGCTCTTACTCGTTTCAGGTCGTCCATAGTGTCCACCCCCTGAGGGTGTGGTTCATGGGTAATTTCTACCAATATCCGCGCCCCATAATAGAGTGCTCTCAACTGCTCAAGTTGTTCAATTTGTTCAATTGCCGTTTCCAGCCAGGTTGCGTAGCGCTTCAAGAACGCGCAGCGGTAGGCGTACATGCCTACGTGCCGAAGCGGATGACACAAATGCTCGTCCTTGTGATCTCTCAGAAACGGGATCGGCGCGCGGCTAAAGTACATCGCTTCGCTCATCTCATTAAGGACAACCTTAACAACATTCGGATTCTCGAGATCGGCCGGCTCGGTCAAGGGTGCGGCGAGCGTTGCCATATCCGCGTCTGAACGCCCGAGCACTTCAGCCAATCGATTAATCGCTAGAACAGGGATAAGCGGTTCATCGCCCTGTACGTTAACTATGATGTGATCATCAGGAAAAGAAAGAAGCCTGACAGCCTCCGCCAGTCGTGAAGTGCCGGAGGTGTGTTCGGCGCTGGTCATTAAAGCGTTCCCGCCAAAGGCTTCCACGGCGACGAAAATGTTTGGGTGGTCAGTAATCACCCAAGCCGATTCGGCGTTAGATTGCTGCGCGCGCTCAAAGACATGATGCACCATGACCTTGCCGGCAATGTCTAGAAGGGGTTTCCCCGGCAATCTAGAACTACCCATGCGTGCCGGGATCAGAGCGGAAAACCCCACGAGTTACTCTTCATCCTTTACGATTGTGACTTGCTCCGAGAGCGTCCTCGCTTCTTCGGGCAACATCACGGGAATGTCATCCCTCACTGGGTACGCAACCTGATCAATACGGCAAATCAGCTCACTGGACGTTTTATCGTAGGTCAGATCACCCTTGCACATCGGACAAACCAGAAGATTAAGAAGTTTAGGATCAAGGCTCATATCAGCGCTCTCTGCAGCTTGTGGATGATTGAATACGGTCTCACAACCCTGTGATGCGTGAGTGTAATAGATAAATTTTGTAAGGCACCATGAGCAAGCTTATTCACCAGTTTCTTGACCTATACATTTCACAATCATGCTGATCACATCTTCAGGTAGTTCAGCTCTCACACTGAGGACCCAGGGCGCAATCGGGAGTAACGCCAGTGCCCGAGCGCCCACTCGTGCGAAATCCTTTTCTGTCATCACAACAGGTAATTGATCTGCAAACGTAAGATCGCGCTCGGTTAACAGGCGATGATCACCCAAATATCTAGGGAATACTGAGGCCCCCAAAGACTCGAGGGTTGATCCGAACCTCTCAGGATGGCCAATCGCAGCAACCGCGTGGACCGAGGTGCCTGCTAATTTCGAGAGCGGCACGTCTTCGCCGGATTTCGGATCAAACAGTCGCGACGGCGTCAATTGAAAAGAAAGAGCGCCATCATATAAGTGAACGGAACCGCTTGCACCCTCCGATTCATTGACGAGAACAAGATCAGCTGACCCAAGTCTCTCAGCGCCCTCCCTCAGCGGCCCTGCGGGTAGTAGCCGACCGTTCCCCATTTGTCTGGCACCATCAATCACAACGACTTCAAAGGTTCGAGCCAGATCATATCGCTGAAGCCCATCGTCGGCGATGATGACGTTGCATTGGCGCTCAAGCAACTTCACGGCTTCTGGCCGATTTTTACCGATCGCGATGGGAAGACCCAGTTGATCTCTCAACATGATCACTTCATCGCCGACTTCGGTTGCGGTGGACTGCTCATTAACCAGCGTGGCTACCCCTGAGAGCCGACCTTTGTAACCTCGAGAGACGATCCCGGGGCTGAATCCCTTTAATTTGAGTTGACGTGCAATTTCGGCAACGACCGGGGTTTTGCCCGTGCCGCCAACTACAAGATTACCCACGATAATCACTGGCACTGAAGGCTTGTAAAGCCGACGCCTCAACCAATGACGCCTAAGGAAGCTGAGTCCGCGGTAGAGCCAACTCACTGGAACCAAGAACTTCGTCCACGTATGGGCGCCATACCAACCCTCCAAAACCCACTGCTCGGTCGATTTCGCTGTAGGCGCGGGATGTTGCAACGTTGACTCACCCTCGGAAACCCCTTCCGCGTCGGCCTGACTCGCCATACCAGACTGCTGCTCGACATACCGAGCATAGTGGGCCCCTTGTGAGAGAAGCGACTGATGGGTGCCCTTCTCGACGATTTTTCCATCCACCAGCACAAAGATCCGATCCGCTTTTTCCACCGTGCTGAGTCGATGCGCAATGATGATGGTGGTGCGACCCTCGATGAGGCGCTCAAGCGCTGCCTGGAACGCACGCTCGGCCTCTGTATCAAGTGCGGAGGTTGCCTCATCGAGAATCAGGAGCGGCGCATCTTTGAGCAAAGCTCTCGCAATGGCCAAACGCTGTCTTTGCCCGCCTGAGAGCAAGACACCGTTATCACCAACAATGGTATTCAAGCCTTGAGGCAGTTGTTCAATAAACTCGAGCGCCTGAGCATCGGCGGCAGCTGCACGAATCGAGTCCGCACTGGCATCTGCTAGGCCTCCATAGGCAATATTCCGAGCAACAGAATCGTTGAACAACGTGACAGACTGACTAACGATTGCGAGGTTCTTGCGTAAATCGGATCGCCTGATATTTTGAATGGGGACGTCATCGATATAGATCGCCCCCTCGGTTGGCTCATAAAAACGGGCAATGAGCGATGCGAGTGTCGTCTTTCCGCCGCCAGAAGGACCCACAAGCGCAATCGTCTCACCTCGACGGATGCTGAAATCGATATCGTGAAGCACTGCCTCTTGTGCAGATTCATAACGAAAACTCACTTTGTCGAATCGGATGTCCCCTTTGATGATGCCAAGTTGCGTCGCACCCTGATCGAGTTCACGTGGTTCATCCAGTACTTGAAATAGATCTGCCGCTGCGGCAATCCCTTTTTGCACAATGGCAATGACTTCTGTGAGCTGCCGAATCGGTTTAGCCAAAAGACCGCCCGTAGTAATGAAGGCAACCACATCGCCGGTTGTCATATCGGAGCGGATCACAGGCTCTAGCAGAAGCCATACCAAACCAGCAAGAACGGTTGAAACAAGGAGTTGAATCACCGGCGTTGCGACGGCCGACGTCAACACCATTTTCATCGATTGGCTTCGATTTCTCTCACTGACTGCTCGGAAACGGTCACGCTCGTACTGTTCGCCTCCGAAGGTTCTGACCTCTCGATATCCTTGGATTGCCTCACCTGCTACCTGAGTAACGTCACCCATAGAATCTTGGATACGTTCACTGATGCGTCGAAATCGTCTGCCAGCGACCCGAGCCAGCAATCCTATTAGAGGTGCAGCAATGAGAAAAAGCAGCGTTAGGCGCCAATTGAGGTACAAGAGAAATCCAAGGTAACCAACGACCGTTAGACCTTCACGAAAAATGATTTTCACCGCATCGGTAGCAGCTCCCGTTACTTGGCTCACGTGATAAGTCACTTTTGCAACTAAATGACCTGACGCGTGTTGATCGTAATAAGCACTGGGCAGTGTGAGGAATTGGTCAAAGACTTGTTGGCGCAGCTCGAAGACCATCTGATTGGCTGCGAATTGGATGTAATACGTTCCAAGAAAGGTGCCGATCCCCCTGACGAGGACAATCAAAATAATGGCTGTGGGAACGAGCCACTGATCGGTGATGGGCGCGATGCCGAGCCAACTGGAGAGCACGGCTTTGACTTCTGCCAAGTGCGCCGCATTACCCTGCAGCGAATCCACGAGATAGGAAACGAGCTGAACAACGCTAACATTGGCAATTGAATAGAGCAGAAAGCCGAACAAGCTCAGGAAGAACGCAAACCAGGGCGTATAGCCCAGAAGCCTACGGTAGACGACGCCTGTGCTAGCGCTCATCTTGAGCGCCTGGTCTGGATGCAATCGCTATCCGGGTGATGTTTAACTCAGAGAAAACGCTTAACACATCAACCACCGACTGGTGGGTTGCTCTCGCATCCGCCTCTAGCACGATGCCTCGGTCTTGCGCATCCGGATACTGGCTAAGCGCTTGCCTCAACGATTGAGCGCTGTTATCGAGTCGACGACCTTCAAGGGCGAGTTGACCATTTTGCGTAACCACAACGCGCAAGGCTTCCGTTGAGCGCGATACTTGCGTCAGGTCGGTGTTGGGTAACTCTAGCTCGAGTTCAGCTGCTGATTTAAATTGCGTTGAAATCATAAAAAAGATGAGCAGCAAGAACACCACATCAATCAAGGGCGTGAGATTGATTTCGGCTTCTGGAGGCCTACGCCGGGCTCTAAGCATGGTTTACCTGAAGCCTGTCGACGAGCGAGTGACACAGCGATCAATGAGCAACATGGTATCGTTCTCGATATCGATCAAGAGATCGTCCACCCTACGCGACAAAAACCGGTGCATAAACAAGGCGGGTATCGCCACGCTTAAACCCGCAGCGGTGGTAATCAGGGCTTCGGAAATGCCACCCGCCAGGGTTGCGGCTTCGCCAATACCCACGGACTGAATGGCGCTGAACACTTTAATCATGCCGATAACCGTCCCTAGCAATCCGAGCAACGGCGTAATCGCGGCCATCGATCCCAGAGTAGATAAATAGCGTTCGAGCTCGTGAGCGATTTGGGCAATTTCTGCTGTGAGCGCATGACGCATGGTTTCCCTGCCACCACCGTGCAACGCGAGGACCTGGCTCGCGACGCGCTCCAAGGGCGATTTGACCCTCAGCCCCTTTAGCCATTCATCAGTTAGGTCCTCCCTCTCAACCCGCTCTTGCAATTCAAGCAGTGCTCGCTGAGGTCGAACCTCCCGTCTCCTAAGACTCCAAAGGCGTTCTAAAGATATACCGGCCGCGATGATAGAGCACAAAACGATTGGCACCATTAACCCGCCGCCTGCCATGAGATATTCAATCATCAGTCCGCCCTTTTGACTCAGGCGAAACATGCGTAGCCAGAATATTACGGGCCCAAAACATGGTTTTTGACGTAAGTAGCATCAATTGTTGGCGCACTCTGGTTTCGTCTGCCATCACCTCGCTGCCTTCGATCCGTTCCAGCCTCAAAGGTTTTATCCAATACGGCGTGATCGTCATTCCCAACTGTGCGACGGTATTCAAATCAGTTCTCCTTGGCCTGCCGCACAACGCCTTCATCATGCAATTGCCCGATTTGGCCTGACGATAGGCCGAGTTCTTCCGCCAGAATCTGATCTGTGTGCTGACCGAGCCTGGGTGCACTGAGCGCGCCCAGGTTTCCCCCTGCACCGAACCTTATCGGACTCGAGGGTGTGAGATAAGTTCCCGTGTTCGGATGGTGCACACGTTCAAACAGCGGGTTCAGCTCAGTACAATCCGGATCCTCCTCCACGAGGCCTCGAAACGTTCGGTAGGGTCCGTAGCAGACTCCGGCTTGATCGAGTTGGGGCGTAATATCTGCATAAGTGCGGGAACTAAACCAGGGTTCGAGAAGCTGATAAATATCCTCTCTCGCCATGAATCTAGCGCCCTCGTGATCGAAGTTGAGTGACAACGAGCTTGCAAGTTGCGTCATAGATTCTTCGGTCTGGGTGGCTTGTATAAGGCCTCGCCATTGCTTAGGCGTCAATCCAACGATCATCATGCGCCTGCCGTCACGGGTGAGAAAGTCTTTCCCAAACGCCCCGAAAAGGTAGTTCCCCGTCTTCTCCCGATCTACATTGTTGATCTCAACTTCCGCCAAATTGCCCAGATGACCCGCCGCTGCCATGGCCACATCTTTCAAGGCAAGCGCGACGTACTGCCCTTGGCTTGATCGGCTCCGATATCGTTCGGCAGCAAGCAAGGCCGTTGCGGCCATCTGGCCTGTAATGTTGTCCCAGGCAGGGAGCAACGCGTTGACAGGGTCTGTGGACGCTGGATGCCCAGTCGCGTCTGCGAACCCAACAGCACAATTCACCGTGTAGTCGACGGCCGACCCCCCCTGTCGATCGCCCAAGACGTTAACGTAAATAAGGTCTTGCCGTCGCGCTGCTAATTTTTCGTAGGCCAGCCATCCAACCGCTGGAAAATTAGTTAAGAACAGTCCGCGATTGTCACCCGGCTGGGCGATCAACTCCGTCAATATTTCTTGCGCCTTGGGTTGGCGGATGTCGATCTGTATCGAGCGCTTACCTTTATTCAAGCCATCCCAGAAAAGGCTAGCGCCGGATTCCGTGATCGGCCAACGCTTGAAATCCAGTCCGCCACCTAACGGATCAAAACGAATGATATCGGCGCCCAGTTGCGCCAGTGTCATGCCGCCCAGAGGCGCGGCGACAAACGCGCTGCCCTCAACAACCCGCAACCCCGATAGGATACCGGTTTCAGACCTAATCATGCGTTGTTGACCTGGCATTGGCGATTGGGGTGGGTGCTGAAGCGAGATAGGCCCAAAAAACCCAATCCAACACTTTGCCATTGTCTGCAGACTCTGGAGCCTGAGGGCCGCGCTCTGCAAAAGTTTCTAGGTGCAACTTAACCAATGACCCATGATCGAGTGGTTGCTCCTCAAGGCACAGAACCTGGCTAGACAACAAATCTTCCTCGAATACAGGCCCGACGTGGTCGCACTTGACCCAGGAGAGAATCGTAACGAGATTGGGCACGCCTCTCGCCAATTGGCTACCGGCAATCGATATCGTGTGACCGCCATAAACCAAGCGCTTGCCGTAGACGCTTCTAGATGCATCTGTGTGGGTCATGGCCATATTTAGCGTTAGGCGAACCAATTCTGGTGCCGAGGTGACGGTGTCTTTGGGCTCAATCATCATGGCTTGCTCGGTTCCGATCTGAGCAGGCTCATAACGCGCTAGGTTGGCGAAATGCGGTTCATCCCAATAGGCGGCAATCGAGCGGATTTCTTCGATCGAAACCTCATTCACGCTTCCGGCCAAATCGTCATCGTGGCCAGTGACTGCCACAGGGTCTGCACAGGGGATCATCGGGCATCGCCAAAAATCCAAAACGGATGCGCCGTCCTGGTTTGCAACACTGATTGCAAGAACGACCATCCCGGTGGCCGCCCGGCCCTCTTTGGGCTTGTTCTGCTTGAGTCCGACGACTCGCGTGGACGTGATCAAAGTATCGCCCACATGAACAGGTTGCTTTAGGACTAAGCCCTCGTAAAACAAATTGCCCAGAACCCTCTGAGAGGGAATGGTCGACTGGCCGATCGCAACGTGCCCGACCAAAAGTGGATGCACCATCATCTCTCGGCGACCGGAATAAAGCTTGCTGAGCCTTTGATCTAAAAAAACGCGGCTACGGTCGCCAAACATGGCTTGGTACGCGGCCGTCATCCCTTCGGTGATCGTGACCGCAGGCACATGGGACAGATCTTGTCCATGATAGAAATCTTCAAAGAAAGGCGGTGTGTTCATCGACTGCACCCTCTTGCGCTGATTGGCCACAATTCTCCCACCCTGCCGGCTTGCATGACGAAATAATAATCATGCAAGTTCACCGTGGGATCGCAATGAGGCGTCACCAGGCGCAACGTATCTCCCAGTTTCACTGAGCGTGAAGGGTTTTCAAGCGCGACGATTCCGTGCTCATCGCCACCCCAATGGTAGCGAACCCCCTCGAGGTTGATGAATTCAGGGACCATTTTGTCGGACGCCAACGATTTAAAGCCAGCATCGACCGTAAACGACCGAGAAGAAGGTTGACTGATCGCGGTAACCAGTAGCGACAGAGCAATACCAAATCTGTCAAACGAGGCGCTCGACGCGGACTCAATATCTCGATATTCGATATCCATAAAGGCATAAGAGCCTGCTTGAAGCTCTGTTAGAAGCCCGATGTGTTGTTCTAAATCGTACGAGCCAGTACCGCCGCCCGAGATAACGGGCACGCAAACGCCCTGCTCATCTAACAAGGATTTCGCTCGCACACCGTGCGCCATCGCCCTCTGGTACTTGGCTACCCGAGTTTCATAGTCAATGATATGCATGCAGTGACCGGCGTAGACCTGCAGACCACCAAATCGAAGTTGGCCACACTGACTCTCGATGTATTCAAAGAGATTCAAAAGTTTTTCATCAGCAGAAATACCGGTGCGGCCCAATCCAGGGTCAATGTCGATGAAGATGGTCATGCTGAGCGATTCATCGAACAATCGCTGGTTGAGCTTTCGAGCGCCCTCCTCACTGTCAAGGACGATCTTCAATTCAGGGTTGGTTCTAGCAAGATGAACCACATGGTCCAAGCTCGATGGGTGTTGGACAGGCGACGTGATCAAAATATCCAAGATACCGGCCTGTTGCATGATGTGCGCTTCGCTGACTTTGGCGCAGCAAATCCCGGAGCTGCCGTGCGCGAGCTGAAATTTTGCAACTTCCGGACACTTATGCATCTTCGCATGACTTCTCAAACTTAAACCCGATGCGCTCGCTGCCTCTGCCATTAACTTCTGGTTACTCGCCAGTTGATCAACGTCTAACAACAGCGCGGGTGTTGGCACTTGAGTCACATCATACGCTTCGTTTAGGACGATCTTTTCGATCGCCCGGGAAGACAACTCTCCAAGCAGAAACGCATTCAAGTTGGGATTAGACATGATCTAGTTGCTCGCAATCTTGGGTGGCGCAATCCGTGGTACGCTCAATTTGCAGGGTGACATGAGAGATCGAAAACTGCGACTTCAGCGCCTCACTGACGCGTCGGTAGCCGTCCGGCTCATCGAGTAACGTTTCATTTGGCATCACGAGATGCGCAGTGAGGCAATTTTCTCGAGTCGACAAGGCCCAAACATGTAGGTCATGGACAGCCTCGACGCCGGGCACTTGCGAAAGTACACGTTGTACTTCTCTCAGATCGATTTCACGCGGCACTGCGTCGATCATGAGTTGAAACGCGTCAACCAACAGGCGCCAGGTCATGCCAACGATGACGACAGCTATGATCATCCCCATGACAGGATCCGGCCAACTTATGCCGGTGTAAATCATGATGAGTCCCGCGGCAACGACGCCGAAGGACAGCAAGGCATCCACAGCAAGATGAAGAAATGCCGCGCGAACATTCAGGTCGCGGTGACTCTCCCTCAGGAATAGCCAGGCGGTTGCCCCATTGACGAACACACCGCATAGCGCTGCGATAACAACCACTTCCGCATGGCTCTCTGACGCATTGAAGATGCGTTCAAAGGCTTCAACGCCAATAAAAACGGCCATGACCACCAGGATAAGCGCATTAACCATCGCTGCAAAGATACTGGATTTACCATACCCATAGCTAAATTGAGGATTTCCAGGTTTCATTGCGAGGTAGGAGGCTCCCCACGCAAGAAGCAGCGCGAGGATATCGCTGAGATTATGGGTGGCATCAGCGAACAAACTGACTGAATTCGCGAAATAAGACACCACAAATTCAATCACTGTGAAGGCAAGATTGGCCGATATCGCGATCCCGAAGGCTCTATTCAAGGCGCCTAACGCGGGTGGTGCGTGGTCATGATGATGTGGGTGCGCGTGCACTAAATGATGGGCCTCGAGTGCATAAATAGGGGGCGTTATTTATGGGGAGAACCATACCAGTTGAGTCGCTGGAGAGGAACAGCGCGTCTCGCGCACTGGGCACTGGGAGGCGGGGCGAATCGAGTCCATAGACTGAAGGCAAGTTAGGAACGCTCGCCGATCTATTCGATGCCAATTGGCGAAACAAGTGGTTACCTTAGCCCCTAAAAAGTTTTGAGAGCAGTAACGCGTCAATGGGCGACGTCAAAATCGAGTGAATGGCAGCTTAAGAATTAGCCTCTTTTAGAATGCGCAAAAACGACTCGGGTGAAGGTGCAAGCTCTCCTTTAGCGCCAAAAAGACCCGGCGCAGCCGGCTAGTA
>CAYZUV010000021.1:0-19107 GCA_964481245.1 uncultured Pseudomonadales bacterium | reverse complement strand
ATGTCCTGAAGGAAAACGCCGCCATCATCAACTGAAAGGAAATGGGATGCGTCTTGAACGAAAACAGATTTTGATCACTCAATCAGACGCCTACATGGGCCCAAGCATTCAGGCCTTTTTTGAAAAAGAAGGCGCAGATGTCACGGCGATCCCAGGGCCGGTCCCTTTTGGCTCGGCTTTTGAGCAGTATCCTGCTTTTGGCCTTTCGTTTGATGTTGTCATCGCCAATCTTGCCCATGACCCAATGAATGGACCCCTCGATGAACTCACGGATGGGGCCTGGCAAGCCCTGTTTGACACAATGGTTCATCCGTTGATGAGCTTGATTCGACACTTCGCACCGATCATGGCGCACGCCGGTGCGGGCAAAATTATTGCCGTGACCAGTGCGGCGCCTTTACGGGGTATCCCGGGTTCGGCGGCCTACTGCGCAGCCAGAGGCGCACAAAACGCTTGGGTTAAAGCCGCAGGACTCGAATACGCGGACCGCAACGTCCAAATCAACGCAATCGCCCAAAACTACGTCAGCAATCCCGTTTACTACCCTGATGAGCTTGTGGCCTCGGAGCGATTCCAGAAGCACCTTGCCCGTCATGTGCCTCGGGGACGGGTAGCCACTGCAGACGAGCAAGCGGCCCTCGCTTGTTTTCTTGCTTCTGATGAAAGCGACTTCTTTGTTGGCCAAATCTTCCCCTTCTCTGGCGGATGGGCCACCAACAGCTAATGACTGATCAATCATGGTGCTCAAGGCAGGTTCACACCTGGCACTTAGAACAATTGTCACCCTTTTCGACGCCAGTTCGTGAACCACCGGCGTACCAACTCTCTCAACTCACTGACCCCCAACCGGAGTTTTGTCGTTACCTTTACGCTGGCGTTGGCGGGCCATGGCATTGGTACGAGCGGCTTCCCTGGAGTCGAGCGCAATGGCTGACGTGCCTTGCCGATCCTGCAAGAAAAACGTGGGTTGCCTATCTCGCTGGGGAACCGGCGGGCTATTTTGAATTGATGGATCACGGCGCTCGAAATATCGAGATCGCGTATTTTGGACTGTTCCCTCATCGTATCGGTCAAGGCCTAGGGAAGCCGCTGCTCTTTGATGCTATCGACGCCGCTCAGCGCTTGGGCGCTCATCGCTTGTGGCTTCACACCTGCGATATGGATCATCCCGCCGCGCTGGCTAATTATCAGCAATGTGGGTTTCACGTGTTCCATGAAGAGACCTTCGAGGCACGCATCCCAAATCCTATGCCAGTGGTGCCCCCTGCGCCCTGAGGTGCCGATGCAGTCGTCAAGTCATCGCCTGTAAACGAAAAAACGCCCCAAAAGGGGCGCTTTTTCTACTCCGCATCAACACAAACCTTGGGGCCTGTGGCGAATTCACATCCTGCCTCACCAGCCCTTTGGCTCAAATAGGTAACCTAACCTCGTGTGAACTCGGGATATGCCTCGATTCCAATGTCTGCCGCGTCCGAGCCGAGTAATTCCTCTTCTTCCGAGATCCGAATCCCGATTACCGCTTTGATGATCGACCAGACGATGAGCGACATGACGAAGGTCCAAACGAAGATCGCAAGGGTTCCGAGCAGCTGGCCCATGAATGTCGCGTCACCGTTGGACAGCAGTACTGCAAAGAGTCCCCAGATTCCACACACACCATGGACTGAAATTGCGCCTACAGGGTCATCAATCTTGATTCGATCAAAAGCTACAATCGAAAACACGACCAACACACCGCCAATAGCACCGATCAACACTGACAGCCCAGGCGCGGGGCTCAATGGATCTGCAGTGATCGATACGAGCCCTGCGAGCGCACCGTTTAGTGCCATAGTGAGATCCGCCTTCCCAAAGGAGAGTTTCGCAACCAGCAGAGCAGCCACCAGCCCCCCTGCTGCGGCCATATTCGTATTCACAAAAACACGAGCGACTGCATTCGCCTCTTCAATATTCGATAGCTTCAGTTCTGAGCCGCCGTTAAATCCAAACCAGCCAAACCACAAGATAAACATTCCCAGCGTGGCAAGTGGCATATTAGCGCCCGGGATGGGGTGGACAGCGCCGTTCGCGCCATATTTCCCAGCTCGAGGTCCCAGTAACAAGACGCCTGCAAGTGCAGCCGCAGCGCCGCACATGTGCACGATGCCTGACCCTGCAAAGTCTGAAAATCCTAAGTCACTGAGCGCACCTCCGCCCCAAGACCAGGAACCCTGAATCGGATAAATAACCCCAGTCATCACCACGGCAAAAGCGAGAAACGCCCAGAGCTTAATACGTTCAGCGACTGCGCCCGAGATGATTGACATTGCGGTTGCGACAAACACCACTTGGAAGAAGAAGTCTGAGAATCCGGCGTAGTAGGTGTCTCCATCCGACGCAATGACGTCAGCCACCGCGTTGTCTTCTCCCAGCCCAAAATCCAAATCAAGCCCTGGCAACCAGCCGTCTGCGCCCGAATACATCAGGTCATACCCGATGAAGAGGTACATAATGCAAGCTATTGCAAACAGCGCCACGTTCTTAGTCAGAATTTCAGACGTATTTTTAGCTCGGACCAGTCCTGCTTCCAGCATGGCGAATCCAGGCGCCATGAACATCACAAGCGCTCCCATCACCAAGAAGTAGAACGTATCCAACGCGTAACTGATTTGGACCGCTGATTCTTCCACGATTTTCTCCTTGTCCCCTCGATCAGGGATTGTTTCAACTGAGCACCGACTCTTCGGCGCGCCTAGACTCAAGACTGGTTGCTCGATGGTTCGACGCAAATCAAAAGTCATCTGACGCCTGTCTTTGCAAAGCTGATGCCAATCTCCCGAACCCTTCGGATTCAACGAGAAAATGCCCAGATGGCCCAACCCAAAGAGGTTTTCCGGTCATTCGTGGTGCAATGCCGTGCTTTGAGGCCTTAAGGTAGTGCACGAATCATCCGACACCGCCCCGATTAAGTGCGCTGAGTCATGACAGCCAAGCACAAGGACGGCAAAATTGGGAATGCAGGCGAGGCGCGCGACGTCAAGTAGGCTGGTTGGCCAACACTGCGCAAACATCGGCGTTACTTGTCTCAGCTGGAGCGCGATCCGGGTGAGAGCCGCTAGGCCCACCATTTCAAGGCCACCACAAATAACTTTCTATTGGGGAATTGAGCGGAAAAGGCGTGAGCGATTAAGACCTCTCAATAACAGCACGGGCAAGCCGCCGCCCAATGCCTGATGACACGCGGATTAGACGCTCATCCTGAGCAAACACAATGAAAAGCCCGGCGCGAGGCATTCACCCTTGATGACCCAATCAGCTGACAATGGCGACTCGAAAGCGACTGCGAGGCTCAATCACCTCCAGACAACCGCAATGCCCGAACCAAAAGCCCGATTGAACATCTCCTGAATCACTCCGCCATTGAAGGCAGCCAAAGCACCAGAGCATCAAAGTAGAAAATGATGGCCAACCCGAGAAGCTGAAGCCCTATAAAGGGCACCACGCCCCGATAGATTGTCTCGACACTGGTTCCCTGGGGAGCAACCCCTTTCAGATAAAAGATCGCGAAACCGACGGGGGGCGTTAAGAACGCTGTTTGTAAGCAGACGGCGAACAGAACAGTGAACCAAATCAAGTCAAAGCCTAGATCCAAAACCACCGGGGCCACGAGTGGTAGCACAATCAGTGTGATTTCAATCCAATCCAATACAAAGCCAAGAAGAAATGTCACAAGCAAAATAGTCAACAAAATGCCTGTTGGCTCAAAAGGAAGGCCTAAAAGCAAACGAGCGATCAGTGCATCCCCACCCAAGCCACGCAAAACCAAAGAGAAGGCTGTGGCACCCAGAAAAATAGCAAAGATATAGGCTGTGGTTTGCGTCGTCTCAACCAGCGCGTCTCGCATCACCTCTCGGTTGAGTCGACCCGCGGCCCAGGTGAGCATCAATGCGCCAAACGCACCGACGCCAGCGGCTTCTGTGGGTGTCGCGAAACCAAAGAAGATCGACCCCAACACCGCAACGATCAGCGCGATGGGCGGCAAGATTGACGTACCCAGTTGTATCAGGAGATCCAAAGTCACGGGTTCACTGTTTGATACGGGTGGCGCGACATCTCGACGCAACCAGGCACTGAACACGATGTACATCATGTAAAGGAGTGCAAGCAGAAGGCCTGGAATTAACGCGCCCAAAAATAAATCGCCCACCGATATTGCCAACCGGTCGGCCATGAGAACTAGCATAATCGAAGGCGGGATGAGGATGCCCAATGTCCCAACCGCAGCAACAGTGCCTGTTGCAAACTCTGCGTGATAGCCGGCACGGAGCATGCTCGGTAGCGCAAGTAGGCCAAGCAGCACGACTGAGGCACCAATGATGCCTGTCGATGCAGCCAGCAATACCCCAATCAAAGTCACTGAAAGCGCGAGCCCACCGGGGACTCGCTCAAAGAGCCGTGCTAGATTTTCGAGGAGGCGAGCGGCTAACCCAGACTTTTCAAGCAAAATCCCCATCAAGATGAACATGGGCAAGGCCACCAGCACCCAATTATTCATCACATCCCAGATGCGGTCAGCGACCAGCGCGCTGTAATCCCAACTCATGAGGACGGGCCATCCCAGGTCAACCTGCGCAATGATCCCGAGCGCAGTGAACAAGACCGCGAGACCCCCCAATACCCATGCCACTGGAAATCCCGTAAAGATAAGCAAAATAAAGCTCAGGAACATGGCGATACTGAGCCAGTCTGCGGCACTCACGCGCGGGTCACCGTCTCTTTCTTGAAGCTGGTTTCACTGAACACATCCGCCCCACCAAAGAGCAATGCGCCGACCCTAACGAGACGAGCGATCGAGGCCAAGGCAAGCAAGAAAAAGGCGAGCGGCAACATACTCTTGATGAACCATCTGAACGGAAGTCCACCAGGCGCTTGGGAAATTTCAGAGGTCTGAAAGGAATAAAGCACAAAAGGAAGCGCCGCATAGAGCACCAACGCGACAAAAGGGAGCAACAACAGCAAAATCCCGTAGAGTTCCACCCAGGCTTTGGTCGTCTCGGACCAACGGTCTCTCAAGACATCCACTCGCACATGGACGTCCCGTGTCACCGCAAAGGATAGCCCCAGAAGAAAGCCCGTGGAATAAAGATGCCATTGCAATTCCTCGAGCTGAATAAATCCCTGGCTGAATACATAGCGGCTGATGACGTTCACCAAGATGACCGACATCAAAATCAGCCAAATGAGGCCAAGCCATCGACCCAAACCGTCAATCAATCGCTCAAGGGCGTCAACCCAACGGGTCTCAGCGTGAGGGGACCTCATTCTTCGTCTGCCATTTGATCAAAGTCTCTCGGCAGATAAGCAAATGACTTCCAGGTGCCATAAGTCTCGAGAAATTCACGCTGAGAAGCCCAGATGACAGCAAAGTCCTCGTCCTTGTCCGCTTCCGCCTGCAACACCTCATGCGAAACCTGCTGCAGTGATTTGAGCAAGTCGCGACTGAATCTGACCGGGGTCACGCCCAAAGGACCGAAACCCTCAATCACCGCGCCTTGAAGTGCCTCACCTCGAGCCAAGTTGCGCGTGACCCCCGCGGTACACGCAAGTTCGATTAAGGATTGATCGGAAAGAGGTAACTGCGTCCAAGTATCACGATTGACCACTAGGTGGAAGGCGGTGAAGGTTTGATGCCAACCCGGAAAATAGTTGTACTTGGCCACATCCGCAAAACCCAGCCGCTGATCCACATTGGGTAAAGAAAATTCCGTTGCATCAATGGCACCCTTCTCGAGCGCTTGGTAAATCTCTCCTCCTGGAATCAACGTGACCGACGCGCCCAACTGCTGCAGAACTCGCCCTCCGAGGCCAGCAAATCGGATCTTAAGCCCTTCAAAGTCCTCCAATCGAACGATAGGAAACGTAAACCAACCAGCAGTTTCCGGGCCGATTAACCCACATAAAATCGGGTGCACATTATGAGGTTCGTATAAATTTTCGACGAGGGCTTTGCCCCCGGCTTCAAAATACCAGGCTGAGTATTCCCAGGGCTCCATTCCAAAAGGTACCGCTGCAATCAGCGGCGTTGCTGGGATTCGGCCCTGGTCGTACCCCAACCATGTGTAGCCTGCCTCTAACTTCCCATCTCGCACGCTCTCTGTGATGCTGAACGCGGGGACCAACATCCCGGGTTCATAGACGTCTAAACGAATTCGTCCTTCGGTTGCTGTCTTGAGCGCCTTGGCGACGTAAAGGATATTGTCGCCCAGAGCCGGGAGGTTCGTACCAAAGGCAACGGGCGTCCGCCACTGAATGGCTGGATTGCTCTGCCCTTCTAGTGATTGCGATTCGACTTCCGACACAGGACTTCGAGAACTCAAACTCAACGCGCCAACAATCCCGACTAGAAGTGCGATAACTATCGCAATCGATGCCGAACGATTATTCCATGGATTGGCCAAGCGACTTGCCTCGCTTCGATCATGAATTGGAACCGATATACTACGCGGATTATTCAAGGGGAGCATCCGCGTGGACGAGGCTATTATCCACAGTCTAAAGGCACTCTCTCCTCGATCGCGATTTGTCGAGGCCAAAGGCGCAACCATTCACTACCTGCACTGGCCCAATCCTCAACATCCACCACTCGTTTTGATTCACGGTCATGCCGCACACGCGCATTGGTGGGATGCGGTCGTACTCTATTTGCGACGCGACTTTGACCTTTACGCGATTGATCTCTCGGGCTGTGGGGACAGCGATCATCGGCCAGTCTATAGCTATCCACTTTTCACCGAAGAAATCCTCTCGCTGTGCGAGGACGCTCAGATCTCATCGCCCATTCTCGTGGGTCATAGTTTTGGTGGCAGCATTGCAAGGATCGCGTGCTACTTGAAGCCAGAGCTCGCAGCAAAACTCTTGATCGTTGACTCTGTCTTGAGGCCCAGGGAAACCGGCAACCGCGCGCGATCTTCAAGCCCCCCAAAAAAGCACGCCTCTTCCACACGCTTTTACGCGTCAACTGACCAAGCGATTCGACGGTTTCGACTGCGACCCCCGCAAGCCATCAGGCATCCTGCGTACATCGAACATATTGCTCGGCATGCCATCAAAGAAACACCGCAGGGGGCGCGTTTCAAACTTGACCTTCAACTTCTTGCACACCTAAGACCGCTTGATGCACATCTAGACCCTGCCGCCATGCTCGCAATGCTCGATATACCGAAGGGTCTGATCACGGGCAGACACAGTGTGTTTTTTGATCCGACAACAACGGAGGGTGAACAAAATCTGTTGGCAGCGAAGACCTCATTCGCGCCTTCATCTTGGTATTGGGTGGAAGACGCAGCTCACCACGTCCTACTGGATCAGCCCGAGGAAACAGCGGCCGTTATTCGACGCTTTGCGCGTCAATGAGCGCTCGGGCGAACCCCATCATCGAGGGTGATGCGTTGCATGCGTCGATGCTGTGGCCAATAGTCATTGACCGGTTTGTGCTGCGTAATCCGATTATCCCAAAACGCAATGCTGTCTGGCTCCCAACTGAATCGACAACAGTGTTCAGGTAACACAATGTGTCGGTACAAGTAACTCAGAATCGCGTCCGACTCACTCCGTTGCAACTCTTTGATGTGGGTGGTGAACAAGGCATTCACGTAAAGGCCCTTACGCTTCGTGATCGGGTGTTGAATGACCACGGGATGCTCGACGGGCGGATTGTCAGCCACCATCTGAGCGAGGCGCTCTCGACCGCCGGGCTCCGCCAACGACTCCTTAAACCCATAGGTGAAATCGTGCACGGCAGTGAGTCCCTCAAGAAAAAGTTGCAGGTGCGATGACAAACTATCGTACGCAGCACTGAGACTCGCAAACAGGGTGTCCCCGCCTCGCTCGGGGATAATCACACCATGCAAAATAGAACCCAGGGGTGGACAGGGCCTGAAGGTCATGTCCGTATGCCACACTTCGATCTTTGACGGATTTTCCCGATCATTTTCTAAGATGGTGAGCTCTGGATGGCCCGCCACATGGGGGTAGGCCTCGTGAAGCTGAGGATGGCCGAAAAGTTCTGCGAGTCGCAAATGATCTTCCGGTGAGATCGACTGATTTCGGAAGAACAAGACCTGGTATTCAGCCAAAGCCGCCTTCAATGCGGAGACTTCGGAAGTTGTGAGTGGCGCGCACAAGTTAATGCCCGACACCAGCCCACCCAGCGCGCCCGAAACTGCAGAAACCGTCAACGTGCTCACTGAACTGTCGCTCCTATCAATTGCGTCATCAAACCTCGCGGTTCGGCCCGTCAATCACACGATTAACTTTCGAGCGCCGCGACCAATTGAGCCGCTTTCTTTTCAAGCGCCACGATGAGTTCTTTGCTCTTGTGTGTTGAGAGGGCAACCTTTCTTTCTGGTCCCAATTTTTTGAGCCCTTGAGCAATCGCCTGCGCGGCTTCTTTTGCCTCGTCGATATTGGCCATGTCAGCTTTCCTGTGGATCCATTTCGGCGCGAATGATACCGTAATTCACCACTCTGGGATAAGCATGCGCGCCATCAACCACTGTCTCTCGCATTTAATTTATGGGGATACACCGTCTATGCAACAACCATCACCGCTCCTTGAAACCATCTGCCGAGGTGCACGAATTGAGATTAGGATTCTCGACCAATCGATCAGTCTTTGGCTGAATGGGTTAAAGCGCGACGAAGCTCCGCTTGCCGCTATCGGCAAATTATCCACTTCGGTTCAAACAGGTTACGAGTGGCACGAATTCATAGATGTGCGCTTCCAGGCTGCTGATGGCAATCTGAACGTCGTGGCATTGATGAATCAAGAGCGCATCCTTGAATCCACCTTTCCCTTTGCGCTGGGCTAACACTGCGGAGAAGGACGTCCACATGAGCATCATCGAACAACTCAGATATGATCGTAACCGTGCGTTAGAACAAGCAGACCCCACGGCCACGGTTTGTTACCTCGCAACCGTGGGACCTGATCTAAAACCCTCGGTCAGAACCCTAGTTTTAAGGCAGATCGATGACTTCAGTCTTCGATTATTCATCAATGCCTCTAGCCCAAAATGGCAGGCACTGACCACTCATCCGCAGGCCCAAGTGCTTCTTTGGTACCCCTCAATACAAGTACAGTACCGAATCGCAGGAGAAGCGGTCCAAGCGTCAAGGGAAGACATCGAGAACAATTGGCATCGCAGACCGCTCAGGGCCAAATTACTTGACTATTTCTATGCGCATCAAGCCGCTCAAAGCACCCCTTTCAGAAACCAGTCAGACTTTGATGAGGCATTCGATCATTTCACCCAAAGCCTCAATACTGATGAGTTGTCACCGCCCTCTGAGGCGATCGCGATCGATCTTCACTACACCGAAATCGAGCGCTTAGACCTTACCCAAGACGAAAGGCCCCACCAAAGAACTCGATTTCAACGCGTCGCAGATAGTTGGCAAGAGGATATTCTGATTCCTTAGGGTATCTCTCGAAAAGACTTTGACAGACCCTTGAGAAATTCTTAAATTGGCACTGGGAATTCGCGCAGACGTTCTGACCAGGGGGAACCTCCAGCGCTTTCGTCAATACCCTGACCGAAAAAAGGAGGTGATCCCATCAACAGTCAGTCTAAGAGGGGAGCCTCCGAGTTGACCTAACTCGGAGTCTGCTCCCATAAGTCAAGACAGAACCCCAGGGTGCGGTGCATCCTGGGGTTTTTTGTTGACCGGGATACTGAAAATAATGCTTTTCGCCCCTTGTTCACTCGAACCACAGGTGTCTCCAATCCATTGAAGCGTTAATACCCGTGTGTCGTCCTCCAGCAAAAAAGCGCTCTTTCTAGGCTTGGGTTCTCGACACGTTTTGCGATCGATCCTTACGACCATGGAGAAAGGTTCTTGTTAAATCCACATCTTGATTGTGGTCTCGTCCACTTGACAGGACTCAATACGGTCAGCCAGCTTCCACTCGCTTGATCCCAGCAAGATGGCTGAAACAAGTGTCGTTAGCGGTTTTTAGGAAATCCTCAATAAAGGCCGTCTCACGCTGCTCAGATCGGATGGCAGCGTAGAGCGTGCACCAAAGCCCTTTCTCACCCAACGGCCTAACCGCAATGTTCCCCGTCGGTAGGTACTCTGTGACCGCCCAATTAGGCAAACAGGCGACGCCACGTCCACTGGCGACCAATTGCAACATCATCGGCGTCAGTTCAGCGGTTCGCACCGATAGAGGTTCGATATCCGCGGGATCCAAAAACCGAGTAAAGACATCCAGTCGATCACGACCCACGGGATAGACAATGAGTGTTTGATCGCTGAGGTCGGAAGGTTGGATTCGCATCTGATTTAGCAGCGGGTGGCGGGCACCCAAGACCAGCAGTGCTTCGTAGCTAAAAAGCGGCACATAATCGAGCCCGGATAGAGGCACCGGATCGGATGTCACCACCAAATCCAAATCGCCCCGAGCCAACGCGGGCAAAGGGGCGAAATTGAATCCACCCGTGAGGTCCAGCTCGACTTCCGGCCAGTTAGTGCGAAATTGATCGATGCATGGCACCAACCACTGAAAGCAACTGTGACATTCAATCGCAATGTGGAGCCGTCCTGCCTCGCCACCACTCAGTCGGGCAATATCTCGCTCTGCATGACCGAGCAACGGCAAGATTTCATCGGCCAAATCCAACAATCTACGCCCTGCGCTGGTAAAGCGAGGGGGCTTGGTTTTCCTCAGAAAGATTTTGCAATCGAGTCTCTCTTCCAGATCCTTGATCTGATGAGAGAGTGCAGATTGGGTCAGGTGAACTCGATCGGCGGCGTCCACCAGGCTCCCTGTATCTCTGAGCGCCACCAGCGTCTTTAAATGTCGGATCTCAATCATGATGAGCAGAATTCGTGTTTCTAATAGTGAACCTCAATCTTATTCAATAAACGGTGGCGCGACGAGCGATAAATAGAGCCGAAACACAACCGCCAGGACTTTTCAGGCTCAACTTTATCTGGTCGCGCCAAACTGCAAGCTTGGCAGCTCGGCTGAGTCGTTGGCGTCCAAAGTCGTCAACCCGAAACACAACCGCGCGTTCGCGACTCACCTTCAACCCGAAACACCGCCTGGTCATCGCGACTCACCTTAAACCCGTCAAGATTAGCCATTCCTGCCCTCCGTCAAACGCAAGCAAACGAGGGCCTGAAGACCGTATATACTGCTTCGCGCTACCGGGTTTGATCCGAACAGAACCAGCGCACGCCTCGCCTCCTGTATGGACCCACACCCCTTCGTATCACGTGAGATCCTAAGGTCCCCATGAACATTTGCCTCCTTGGTTATCGCAGCAACCCGTTCAGTGGCGGGCAAGGCGTTTACCTAACTTATCTTTCACGTGCCCTTGTGGACGCAGGCCATCACGTTGATGTGATCTCAGGCCCCCCCTATCCAGAACTTGACTCGCGGGTGAGTCTGATCAAACTCCCAAGCCTAGATCTCTACGCTGAAGGTCAGGGGATCAGGCGATTCAAGTGGCGTTATCTGCGATCGATAACCGATACGTTTGAATATTTCAGCACCATCTCCGGAGGGTTCCCCGAACCGTACACCTTCGGCCGCAGGCTGATCGACTTCTTCGATCAAACTCAGCCCCGCTATGATGTGGTTCATGACAATCAATGTTTGTCTTACGGCACATTTGAATTACAAGCGCGTGGCATTCCATTAGTGACGACCATCCATCACCCAATAACAAGAGATTTAGAGATTGCGCTGGCTGCTGCAGACTCTTGGGGACTCCGTTTACTCATTCGACGATGGCATTCCTTCCTTACCATGCAAAAAAACGTAGTGAAAAAGCTGAAGCACCTCGTTACCGTCTCTTACGCGGCTCGAGACGACATCCGCGCCGCCTTTCAATTGGGTGAGCATCCGATTGAAGTCATCCACAACGGAATTGATCTTGATCAGTTTCGTCCGATGGGGGCTCGCGACGATCATCGGCTCCAGACAAGTCCCCCAATCATTATGTCAACCGCAAGCGCGGATGCGCCGCTCAAAGGTTTGGACACCTTGCTAAACGCGTTTGCCATTGTCCTTGCCGAACACCCGAATGCTCGGCTTCGACTGATCGGGGCTCTAAAACCTGGCGGGGAGACCGAGCAAAAAATTCAATCGCTGGGTATCAAGCACGCGGTAGAAGCGCTCGGCCGCGTCGACACAGAGGACATGGTGTCACTTTACCAAAGCGCGACTGTCGCCGTTGTTCCCTCAGTTTATGAGGGATTTGGGTTCCCTGCCGGAGAGGCCATGGCGTGTGGCGTGCCGCTGATCAGCACCGATGGCGGCGCATTACCCGAGGTGGTGGGTGATGCGGGTCTCATTGTCCCCGCTCAAGATCCCAGAGCGATGGCACGAGCCATCAGCGGCTTACTTAACGATCCAAATCGACGCACCGAATTAAGTCGTACCGGCGTGGTGCGGATCCATGAGCAATTCAATTGGCGACGGGCTGCCGATGCTTACGTTAGCCTCTACCAGAAAGCGATCGAGCAATCCCGATGTCTCTAGAAACCATTCGTTTGGAACAATTAGACCTAGAACCGGGCATGAAGTTACTGGATCTTGGATGTGGTGAGGGCCGCCATACATTATCAGCAGCGCTAACAGCACCCATCGTGTCGGTAGGGCTTGATCTATCGCGCCGAGACCTCGGCACTGCGCGCACCCGGTGTGCAGACTTCGACATTCTCGAGCAGGGTGAGCGACGACCTGCCTTCGTCGAGGGCGACGGTGCTCGACTACCGTTTGCGGATGCCACTTTCGATCGGGTGATCTGTTCGGAGGTTCTTGAGCACATCCCCGACTACCACGCTTTTTTGAGTGAAATCAAGCGCGTGATAAAACCTGGCGGTATCTTCGCGGCGAGCGTTCCCAGTTTTTTTCCGGAGTGGGTCTGTTGGCGACTGAGCGATCCCTACCATGAAGTTGAGGGAGGGCATGTGCGCATTTTTCGTTCTCGAGCGCTCGAGCGCCAGATCGCTTCTTACGGCTTCGCTCGATTCAAACGCCATCGAGCGCATGCATTGCACGCACCCTATTGGTGGCTGCGTTGCCTCTTTTGGCGGGGGGACGGCGAGCAACACTGGCTTGTGAATGCCTATCATCGATTGCTGGTGTGGGACCTCATGCGCGGCCCGTGGATCACTCGATGGCTGGATCAACTACTTAACCCATTACTAGGCAAGTCGGTGGTGTTCTACTTCAGGGCCCCCGATTAGGGTTTTCAAACTTATTGGGCTAAGGTTACGCGTCGAACGTTGAAACCCTCTCGATTTTTTAGCAACAGATCACGATATGACCACTGCACAAGCGGCGAGGCCAAGCCCGATGGGTCCAGACCTTGTGGCGACGGCTCGATTTATTCTAGAGACACAACACCCATCAGGTGCAATCCCTTGGTTTCACGGGGGCATCATCGACCCTTGGGACCACGTTGAGGCGGCAATGGGGCTCGCGAGCGTAGGCTATCTCGAGGCGGCACACGCGGCCTACGCCTGGTTGCAATCCGAACAAGGAACTGAAGGCGGGTGGTACGTCGCCTATAATGAGCAAGGTGTCACCGACGATTCTCGCATCGAAACGAATTTTGTTGCCTATATTGCGGTGGGAATCTGGCACACGCATCTCATTCAAAAAGATCTGGACACGTTGCGGCGTTATTGGCCCATGGTCGAGAAAGCCATTGACTTTGTAATCGATTGCCAAGGACCTCTCGGGCAAATCTATTGGGCCAAGGATTCTTCACTGGGCATTCGAAAAGACGCCTTGATTACGGGCTGCAGTTCTATCTTCAAAAGTCTTGCCTGTGCGCTATCTATTGCCGAGGCGCTGGGTGAGGCTAAACCTGAGTGGCAACACGCGCGCGGATCGCTTCAATCCGCGCTCCTACATCATCCAGAAGCTTTCGACTGCACGTGGGAGAGCAAGGCGAGATTTTCAATGGATTGGTTTTATCCGATTCTCTCGGGGGTAATTACGGGACCCGAAGCAAATGCCCGTATCGAGACCCGATGGGATGAATTCGTCGTCCAAGGTCTCGGTTGCCGTTGTGTGAATGATGAGCCGTGGGTAACGGTCGCAGAAACCTGCGAATTGGTGATGAGCCTTGCGGCGATGGGCGATCTTCAACGCGCGACCCAGCTCTTCTCTTGGATTCAACAATTCAGAGATTTAGATGGCAGTTACTGGACGGGTTACGTCTTTCGCGACGAGGCCATCTGGCCAGAAGAAAAAACGACTTGGACCGCGGGTGCCGTTCTTCTCGCCTCAGATATGCTCAGCAAGCGATCGCCTGGTCATACGCTGTTCCACTGGCAAGATTGAGAAGCGACACGGTCTGGACCGCAACCCATCAAGTGACGCGCTGTAAAATCGCCAGGCTCTTGACCATGTCCACCTGCTCAAATGCGCCCTCAGCGAGAGCCCTCTCGTAAATCTCAAAGGGCGGCCTTCCGCCATCCGCTGGATCTGGGAAGACGTCATGGATCAAAAGCAGCCCACCGTTATGAACGAGGGGTGCCCAGGTTTCGTAGTCCTCGTGCGCAGCAGCCGCGCTGTGCCCACCATCAATAAATACCAATCCTAATTGGGTCTGCCAGTGCCGACCCGCTACTTTCGATGGGGCGACGATGGGCACAACTGTTGTTTCAAGCTCTGCTAGCGCCATCGTTTGCCGGAAAACACCGAAGGTATCCATTTGTTTGCGCGCTTCGTCATACAAAGCAGCATCATGATAGGCCTCACCGACTTGGTGCTCTTCAGAGCCGCGATGATGGTCAATCGCAAACAAGGTGTTGCCCGTCTCTCGGCAAGCCGTACCCAAGTAGACCGTCGATTTTCCGCAGTAACTGCCAATTTCAAGGCAGGGACCGACACGGGCCACCGAGCGCGCCCGTTCATACAACGCGCGCCCCTCCTCCGGGTCAAGAAAGCCCTTAATCAAATCGAGATTCACGCTTAGATCCAACGGTTAACGCCCAATGCAAAGAGTGTGAGGTAAGTCAGCGCCGCTGAGGAGAGAACATAAACGATAAGCTGTTTAGGAACTGACAAGTGGTACCGTCTAATGGGCCGATCCTCAACAACAAGCCAAATCACGCACCCTATCAATGCGCCGGATATGAAGCTAATCAGTAGGAGTGCCATGGCTCGCCTCGAGTGTTGTCAGAACTGTAAAGAGAGATAGTCAACGCGGTCTCCCTCGCGGACCACGCGTCCTGGTTCGATAACCGCGAGTGCAGTTGCCCAAGCGAGCGAGCTCATCACCCCCGAGCCCTGCTCGGCGAATAGGTGGAGCCTGGTGCCGTCGTGACCTGGCTTGGCCTGCACTCGTAGGTATTCCTGCCTCGAGCCGCCCTCGAAATCAAACGCAGCAATGCCGGGCCATAGCTCGGGTCTGAATTGGGTTGCACCCTGCATCTTGAGCAAAAAAGGTCGCGCCAACGCCAAAAAAGTCACCAAAGATGACACCGGGTTACCGGGCAACCCGAAAAAAGGTTTGCCGTGAGTCTCACCAAATGCCAGAGGCTTCCCTGGTTTGATGGCGAGCTTCCAAATTGCTAGCCGCCCGGAGGCTTCGACTGCTTGCTTGACAAAATCTCGATCGCCCACCGAAACCCCACCCGTACTGATGACCACGTCGGCGCAATTCGCCGCCTCTAGCAATCGGCGTTGGGTGATTTGTTCGTCGTCGGGGACGATACCGAGATCCAATGGCTCAAACCCAAGCCGAGCGATACTGGCCGCTAACGCTCTGCGATTGGAATTAAAGATTTGTCCAGGCGCCAACCTCGCAGGCGGCTCTACTAACTCATCACCGGTGGACAACAGCGCGATTCTCAGTGGCGTAAACACCGGCAATTCACTCAATCCAACGCTGGCGGCTAATGCAAGATCAGCAGGCATTAAGCGTCGGCCCTTCTCAAGCACCGTCCGGCCCTGTCTCATGTCTTGACCTTCAGGCCTGATGTGCTCGCCCGCAACAACCGTTGCTCGCGGAATTATCTGGTCACCGTCGACATCGACGTCCTCTTGAATCAAGATCGCATCGGCACCAGAGGGTAGCGGCGCTCCGGTAAAGATTCTGCTAGCGGTGTCAGGTTTGTGAGGCACGCCTTCACGACCTGCGGCAATGACTTGCGCCACCTTCAAAGGCACGTCCACGCGAACATCAGCAACGCGCACGGCATAACCATCCATCGCACTATTGGCAAAGGGGGGCACATTCATTGGCGCCGGGATGTGCTCGCTCAAGACGCAGCCATCCACATCACTCAGAGGTCGTCGCTCTGTTTGATTTTGAATTTTCACCTGAGACAGCAGGGTCTCAAGCGCATCGTCGACCGTTTGAAGACTCATCTCAACAAAGATCAGTGATGACCGCGAAGAACCAGCTCCGCGAAGTTACAGGGCCTGTGCGTGCTGTCAAGTTGCGTACTCAAAATGCCATTCCAGGCCGTCTTGCAAGCCCCTGTGGACCCGGGAATGCAGAATATCAGCGTGTTGTTTGAGATACCCGCGAGAGCACGAGATTGGATGGTCGAAGTACCTATCTCCTCGTAGGAAAGCTGCCTAAAAAGCTCGCCAAACCCATCGATCATCACCTCAAGCAGTGGGCGAATCGCCTCTGGCGTCGCGTCTCGGGAGGTAAATCCTGTGCCGCCAGTCACCAAAATCACTTGAATACTCGGATCAGCGATCCATTGAGATATCCTGGCCCGCAACAGAAATCGGTCATCCACTTCAATCGTGCGAGTGACCACCTGGTGGCCGGCTTCAGTGGCCACACTGACCAAATAATCGCCCGATGTGTCGTTCGCTTCGGTCCTGGTATCTGAAACCGTAAGAACAGCAAGCGAGAGCGACTCAGTACCTGATTCAGCCATGGTTAGTCGGTGCCTCCGTGGGGACAGTCTTCAATCGCATTTTATTCCTTAACATCATTTTCATCTCGGACACTCTCGTTCTTCTGGCCGCACTCATTATTCGCGCTGCATGACGCGAGCGAATGAAACGCTTCATGATCGGCTCTTTTGGGCCAGCATCGAGAGAGCCAGTGCGTCAGAATTGTCTTCAGCTTATCCAAAAGCCAGCGCTTGACCCTCGCGCGATGGCGCCACCCATTCTAACCTTTCCGACTAGCGTTCGAGCGCCGATGACTTCATCGAGAGAGCACAGCGCATCTCACAAACTACGCTCACGCGCTCAATTCACTTTCAAGCCACTCTCAACCAACTCTCAATCCAAAGGGCTGACGCTATTCCCCCTTCCAATCAGGTGCACGTTTTTCCGCAAAGGCCTTCGGCCCTTCGACAAAGTCTTGGCTCTTGTACATCGCCTGAATTTGCTGATAGCGCCCTTTGATCGCCGCTTCCAACGAGGGCTCGCCCATTCCTTGCATCGCGGCTTGTTTACTGCCGCGGACAGACAGCGGCGCACATTCTAAAATGAGTTCGGCCCAGCGATGAGCGGCTTCAAGTGCATCACCCTCCTTGACCACTTCATTGACAAAACCTAGTCGCTGGCCCTCGTCGCTGCTGACCCGCCGGCCAGTCAGCAACATTCCCATGGCTTGTTTCATGCCGATTTCCCTGGGCAGTCGATGGATGCCGCCAGCTAATGCCGCAAGGCCAACCCTCGGTTCAGGGAGCGCGAAAATCGCGTTTTCAGAGGCAATAATCAGATCGCAGGCGAGTGCAATTTCGAAGCCACCGCCCATCGCCAAACCATTCACAGCAGCAATCACCGGTTTCACGTTATCAAATCGAGAAGTGAGGCCAGCAAACCCTGTGGCGGGCCCGCCCATCTTGCCACCACTCGCCTGGTATTTGAGATCATTACCGGCGCTGAACGCTTTATCTCCTGCCCCTGTGATGATGGCAACCCATTGATCGGGATCTTCCGCAAAGTCATCGAAAACCTCGGCAAGTTCAAAATTCGCTGGCGGATGCAACGCATTCATCACCTCGGGCCGATTAATCGTGACCTGCGTTAACCGCCCCTTTTTGACCACTTCGCAAAATTCACCCATCGTCCACTCCCTGTCTGTCCTTCAATATTGTTCAGTCTTCGCCGCGGCGCTTAGCTCTCCGCCCCCGCGCTCTCTTAATGTACTCACAATGAGGCCTGCCCGTTGCGCCCATCCCGAAACGCGGATGAAGGAAGATCAGCATCTCTAATGGGCAAACCTTACCTCCGCGCTTGTCTATCAAAACGAATCAAAAACGTCGATGCGGCTCCACCTCAATCAACGAATCACTTGACCCACATCATCCGAGGACACCCTGCAGTCTCCAGTCTTGTGGGGTTCATAGCGCCACTACCGGGTTAAGCATCTATCACACCAAAAGAAATCGCAAACGAGACCAAGGTCCGGCATACCCTAAAAGACATCATCGCGCCTCAGAGCGAATCGACTGCGCGCACCAGCCTTGTTAGACCCTCTTCTAGCGTTGACCTCGGGCATCCGAAGTTAAGTCGAATATATCCGGGGCCCTCATACTCCTCACCCGCAGCGATCCCGAGACCATGTTCAGCAAAAAAATCGTGGGAGTTATCGAGTGCCAGTTCCCGAACATCAATCCAAGCAAGGTAGGTCGCCTCAGGTCTTTGAATCGAAAGTCCAGGTAAGCGCTCGACAACCTCACACACTCTGTCACGATTCTCAGCCAGGTAATCGAGCAATTCGAGCCGCCATGATTCACATTCGGAAAGCGCTGCTTGCGTGGCCACAAATCCAAGTGTGTTCACATGCGCCATGATGCCCGCCCCTGCTTGCTCGAAGGTCTCACGCAGGGTGGGATTCTCAATCACCGCGTAAGCACAGCCAAGCCCTGCGAGGTTGAATGTTTTTGAAGCTGCTTGAAAGGTAATAGTCCGAGCAGCGGCTTCTGCGCTGATGGAAGCCAGTGGCGTATGAAGGCGCCCATCCAACAGCAGGTCGCAGTGGATCTCATCCGAGCATATGACCACGTTTGCTTGTTCACAAACTCTGGCGATCTCTTCAAGCATCGGGCGATCCAACACTTTACCTACCGGGTTCATCGGATGCGACAACATCAGTAGATCAATGTTGTGATCGCCGCTCA
>CAYZUV010000020.1:2108-19840 GCA_964481245.1 uncultured Pseudomonadales bacterium | reverse complement strand
CAACCCGTTGGGCTGCTGGAAAATGAAGGGTCGTTTGCATCAGGCGCATGTCTGCAGGTGGGCCGTTGGGGAGACGTCGCCTTGCTCAGTCAGGCAAGGGCCGCGAATGATTTTGATGTACTGATTGACTTCTCGGTGCCACTGGCCAGCCTAGCCCACCTCAATGCGTGTGTTGAGCTGGGCAAGGCTATGGTGATTGGCACGACAGGGTTCGATGATGCAGGGCTAGCAAGCATCCGAGAAGCCGCAAGGCAGATCCCCATTATGCAGGCGAGCAACTATTCGCTCGGCGTCGCCATGCTGATGAGATTGGCCCAGTCGGTCAGTGCGAGTCTCGGTCAGAATGCCCAAATCGAAATCGTTGAGATGCATCACCATCGTAAAGTTGATGCGCCCTCGGGTACGGCCTTGTCTCTCTTGGACCGAGTTCAAAAGGGCTTGGGGCAGGTGGTTCCTGTGACTCATGGGCGAGAGGGGCAGGTAGGCCCCAGGCCCCCGCAAGAGATCGGCATGCATGCCCTGCGAGGCGGCGATGTGGTGGGCGAGCATTCAGTTATCTTTGCTATGGAGGGTGAGCGCTTGGAACTTGTTCACAAGGCGTCATCGAGGAGTAATTTCGCCCAGGGCGCGTTGGCCTGCGCGAAATGGCTGGCTGACGGTCAAAGCGCTGGCCTCTATGGAATCGAGGATCTAGTGGGCGCCGATTAAGGCGCATGGTGTTTGAAAATAAGAGGCTGGGGTGAAACTAAACAGCGGGTGTTGAAATTAAAAAGTCTGCTTAGATTCCGAGAAATTGCGTAAAGCTCGGGTTGGACCCATGGCGTTACTTGGCTGGATGCGAATTAGGTGTCATCTGAATCGATCAAAAAAGCGATTTTACTGGCGTCTTGCAGCTGCCTGAATTACAATGCGCGCCTAGAATGAGCACTCAAAACTATTTCAAGAAAGCGAGGAAGGGTCACCTTCCTCGTTTTTTTTTGACTGATACTCAGGCGTCCGGGCCTACTCTCGCAGCAAGGAGCGCATCGTGCCGTTAGATGCAATTCTCGCACTAGCCAGTGGAACCGTATTCAAAGGTCAAAGCATCGGTCGGCGCTCGGGCTCCTCGGTGGGAGAAGTGGTATTTAATACAGCTATCACCGGTTACCAGGAAATCCTCACCGACCCTTCGTATGCCAAACAGTTGGTGACACTGACCCACCCTCACATAGGCAATGTGGGCTGCAACACGGAGGATAGTGAATCGGATCACGTGCATTGCGCGGGGCTGATTATCAGAGATCTGTCCCCCGTGGCCTCGAATTGGCGACATCAGACCTCTCTGCCGGATTATTTAGACGCCCATGAAACACTTGGGATTACAAATTTGGATACCCGTGCTTTGACGCGCATTCTGAGAACCCAAGGTTCGCAAAGCGGTTGTCTATGGGTCGGCGAAAGCATTTCAGATGAAGACGTCGCGGCGGCGATTTCTGCAGCAAGCGCCTTCCCTGGGCTTGCTAATATGGATTTAGCTCAGGATGTCACCACCCAGATGCCCTATCGATGGTCGGAACCGAGTCTCGCCGGATTTAGAGCAGAGTCGCCTGCAACACAAACCCCTGGCCAAGGAGCGCCTTTCAAGGTGGTCGCCATGGATTTTGGGGTGAAGAAGAACATTCTCCGGATGCTAGTTGACCGGGGCTGTGACGTGACGGTTGTCCCAGCGAAAACTACAGCAGACGAGATTTTAGCCCTTAAACCTGACGGTATTTTCTTGTCGAATGGCCCGGGAGATCCAGAGCCTTGCGGTTACGCGATTTCGGCGATTCAGCATTTTTTATTGGCCGATGTGCCCATCTTCGGCATCTGTCTTGGTCATCAGTTGCTGGGACTGGCAGCGGGTGCGAAAACCAAGAAGATGCCTCACGGCCACCATGGTGCGAACCACCCTGTTCAGGACTTGAAGACAGGTGAAGTGTTGATCACCAGCCAGAATCACGGATTCTGCATTGATGAATCGGCGTTGCCGGAGCACATTGAGGTGACACATGCATCGCTGTTCGATGGGACGATCCAGGGGATTTCGCTCAAGAACGCGCCAGCCTACAGCTTTCAAGGCCACCCCGAGGCAAGCCCAGGCCCCCATGATGTAGCCCCCTTGTTTGATCAGTTTATTCATCGAATGCAAGAAAGGGCGCAGCATGCCGGCTAGATCAGACCTAAAGAGCGTGCTCATTATTGGTGCTGGCCCCATCGTGATTGGCCAGGCCTGCGAATTTGACTATTCAGGCGCTCAGGCATGTAAAGCGTTAAAGGAAGAGGGTTTTCGAGTCATTTTGGTCAATTCAAATCCAGCGACCATCATGACAGACCCAGACACAGCTGACGCCACCTACATCGAACCGATTAACTGGCGAGTCATTGAGAAGATCATCGCGAAGGAACGGCCCGATGCGTTGTTGCCTACGATGGGCGGGCAAACTGCACTGAACTGCGCGTTGGACTTGGCGCGAGAAGGTGTGCTCGACCGATATAACGTCGAATTGATCGGAGCGAAGAAGGAAGCGATTGATAAAGCCGAGGATCGGCAGTTATTCGATCAGGTTATGAAATCAATCGGCCTAGAAACCCCGAGGAGCGGGATTGCCCATTCGCTAGAAGAGGCGAAGCAGGTCCAAGCAAGACTGGGTTTTCCGTGCGTGATTCGGCCCAGTTTTACTCTGGGTGGTTCGGGCGGTGGCATCGCCTACAACTTCGATGAATTTCTAGAAATCTGTTCAAGAGGCCTTGATCTCTCACCCACCAATGAGCTTTTGATTGACGAATCGTTGATTGGTTGGAAAGAGTTTGAAATGGAAGTTGTTCGCGATGTGGCGGATAACTGCATCATCATCTGCTCGATAGAAAATTTTGATCCGATGGGAGTCCACACGGGTGATTCAATCACGGTGGCACCGGCGCAGACCTTAACGGATAAAGAGTATCAGGTGATGCGTAATGCATCGGTGAATGTCCTACGTGCGATCGGAGTCGAGACCGGCGGCAGTAACGTGCAATTTGCAATTAATCCGCTCGATGGCAGGATGGTTGTGATTGAAATGAATCCTCGAGTATCGAGATCATCCGCACTCGCTTCAAAAGCGACGGGCTTCCCGATTGCGCGGGTCGCAACCAAGCTTGCGATTGGCTACACCCTGCCCGAGCTCGAAAATGAGATTACCGGTGGTGCAACACCGGCTTCCTTTGAACCCACGATTGATTACATTGTCACCAAAATTCCTCGTTTTACTTTTGAAAAGTTCCCCCAGGCTGAAAACCATCTCACTACCCAGATGAAATCGGTAGGTGAAGTCATGGCTTTAGGTCGGACCTTCAAAGAATCACTTCAGAAAGCACTCCGTGGTCTAGAGATCGGGATTAATGGTTTTTCGCCTAAGCCGCACGATGGTTCGAGTGAAGCAATGGCGGATATTCGGCATCATTTGAGCGTCCCGGGCGCTGAACGCATGCTGTACATCGGCGAAGCTTTTCGGTCCGGCGTGTTGCTCGGCGAAATTAAGGAATTGACCGGCATTGATGAGTGGTTTCTTGCTCAAATCGAAGCCCTGATCGCGAGTGAATCCGCACTTGTTGGACAGTCGATCGAAGCGTTGGATGTGACCGCTTGGTTAGATTTGAAGAGAGACGGGTTTTCAGATGCTCGCCTGGCCGAGCTGCTGGGTACCTCTGAGCAAGGTGTGCGTGATCGGCGCTTGGCCCTTGGCGTAAAACCGGTTTACAAGCGCGTGGACAGCTGCGCTGCTGAGTTCGCGGCAACGACCGCTTACATGTATTCGACCTATGAGCAGTTTTGTGAAGCAGAACCTTCAGATAGAGAGAAAATAATGGTGCTCGGTGGCGGTCCGAATCGAATCGGACAAGGGATCGAGTTCGATTATTGTTGCGTCCATGCCGCGCTTGCCATGCGGGAGGATGGTTACGAAACCATTATGGTGAACTGTAACCCAGAGACTGTCAGCACGGATTTTGACACGTCTGATCGGTTGTATTTTGAACCACTCACGCTAGAAGATGTCCTGGCCATTGCTGATATAGAAAAACCTAAGGGCGTTATTGTCCAATTCGGTGGTCAAACGCCTTTGAAGCTCGCGCGCGCACTCGAGGCGGCCGGCGTGCCGATCATTGGTACCTCGCCAGATGCCATTGACGCGGCGGAAGATCGAGAGCGCTTTCAACAGATGCTCAATCAGCTAGGCCTAATGCAGCCCGCGAATAAAATCGTGCGAAACGTTGAAGAAGGCATCCGAGCTGCGGAGGAGATTGGTTACCCGCTTGTCGTTCGTCCCTCTTATGTTCTTGGCGGTCGAGCGATGGAGATTGTGTATCAGTCATCCGAACTTTTGAGTTACTTAAAAGAGGCTGTGGTTGTGACGCCGGATTCTCCGGTCCTGCTTGACCGGTTCTTGGATCAGGCAATTGAGGTCGACGTAGATGCGGTTTCTGATGGGAGCCAGGTCGTCATCGGCGCAATCATGGAGCATATCGAGCAAGCGGGCATTCATTCCGGAGATTCAGCTTGCTCCTTACCTCCTTACAGCCTGTCACAAACCTTAATTGCTGAAATTGAACGACAGGTTGATGCGCTTGCCAGAGCGCTCAAAGTCGTTGGCTTGATGAATGTGCAATTTGCCATTCAAGGGGAGCAAATCTATGTGCTCGAGGTGAATCCTCGGGCTTCGAGGACGGTGCCTTTTGTCTCAAAATGTATGGGGCGCTCGCTCGCTAAGATTGCTGCGCGGTGCATGGCGGGCATGTCACTCGCAGAGCAAGGGTTTACTCAAACCATTCACCCCGAGTTGTTTCATGTCAAAGAGGCCGTATTCCCATTCAGTAAATTCCCTGGTGTTGACCCGATTCTGGGCCCTGAAATGAAATCAACCGGAGAAGTGATGGGTATTGGGCGAACCTTCGGTGAAGCCTACGGAAAATCACAGTGGGGGGCCAACGATCCAATTCCAAAACGGGGCCGAGCGTTACTCAGTGTGCGCGACCCCGATAAATCCCAGCTTGTGCCTTTGGCAAAAGATCTATTGGAATTGGGGTTCAAGCTTTGTGCGACCCGAGGGTCAGCCAAAATCATTGCCGAAGCGGGACTGCCGGTGGACCGAATTAACAAGGTGGTTGAGGGTCGACCCGATATTACCGATGGCATCAAAAACCATGAGATTGATCTCATTATCAACACCACAGAAGGCAAACAGGCCATCGCTGATTCCTTCGCGATTCGACGAACTGCGCTCCAGAATAATGTGTACTACACGACGACCATGGCGGGAGGGCGAGCCGTTATTTCGGCCTTGCGTCATCGAGAAGAAATCGAAGTATACTGTTTGCAAGAAATGCACAAGTCGCTGGCAACCAGCGCCTAGCCCTATCCTCAATACGAGTCCGTTCACATGGACAAAGTCCCGATGACAGCAGAAGGCGCAAACGCGCTCCGCGAAGAAATGAATCGACTGAAATCGGTTGAGCGGCCGAGAATTGTTCAGGAAATATCAGAGGCGCTAGAGCAAGGCGATCTGCGTGAAAATGCCGAATATCAGTACGCGAAAGAAGAACAAGGCCTCATAGAAGCTCGGATCTCGGAAATCGCTGGCAAGCTGTCAGCGGCGCAAATCATCGATATCCGCTCTATTCCCCCAACGGGGAAAGTCATTTTCGGCACTACCGTGACACTTTTAAACGTGAATACGGATGAAGAGGTCCGCTATCAAATCGTGGGCGACGATGAGGCGAGTATTGCCGAGCAAAAAATTTCAGTGTATTCCCCTGTGGCGCGAGGTTTGATCTCGAAGGAAGAGGGGGATGCTGTCGTTATTCAGACGCCTTCTGGGCCTGTCGAGTATGAAATCCTGACGATCGAACATCTGTAACCCCCACTTAGACCCTCTATGACAAGGCGGTCGCGCACCAAAGCTTCAAAAGTCGCTCCGCCCTCGTAGGTCGATGAAGCTTTCTCCCGAGTCAGCTGTTAGCCGTGTCTGATGAGGTTAGAGAGATGAGGCTTGGGTGTGGCAGCCGAGCGCAAAATAAGGAACATGCCACCGACAGACTGAATGCAGGTTGCGGCGGTTATCTCTAGAATGGAGGCGATCATTTCTGAACGCTCAGCGCGATCACCGACGATCTTGATTTTGATTAACTCGTGATCAGAGAGCGCTCGGTCGAGTTCTTTCAGAAGTTGATCGGTGAGACCTTTGCCGCCCACGGTGACGATGGGCCGTAACTGGTGACCAATTGCGCGGAATCGCTTCCTGTCTTGTTGAGAGTAGGTCGCCATAGCGTTTGGCCTGCCAAAAGAGGTGGGGCAGTTTACCCAAAGAAACCCTATTCAACTAGTCATATGAGCCGATCAAAATCCAGTCACGAATGGTTGAGAGAACACGAAAAGGATCCGTTCGTGCACCGGGCCCGGATCGAGGGCTATCGGTCTAGGGCAAGCTATAAGCTCCTTGAGATCGAGGAGCGGTACCAATTGTTGAGTGGTTGCCGTCGGGTCCTGGATCTGGGCGCCGCCCCAGGCGGTTGGTGTCAGGTGGTTAATCGTTTGCGCGGTGCTCAAACTGACGTGTTTGCGATCGATTTATTGCCCATGGAGCCCATTCCCGGTGTGACCTTCTTTCAAGGTGATTTCACTGAAGATGCCGGTCTTGACGCTATCAAGGGGTTTTTGAGGGATCAGCAAGCAGACCTTGTAATCTCAGATATGGCCCCCAATTTGAGTGGTATGAAGGCAGTCGATTTGCCTAAGAGCGTGGATCTCGTCGAGCTCGCAATTCACTGTGCGGACGATTTTTTGGTCAGCGGCGGTCACTTTCTTGCAAAAGCATTTGAAGGTGAAGGGATTGATACCTTGAGACGTGAGATTCGTAGGAGGTATGAGAAACAGGTTAACATCAAGCCGAAAGCGTCCAGAGGACGTTCGAAAGAGATTTATTTACTTGGATTGGGCAAAAAGCCATCAATCTCTGAAGGTTAGCGTAACCCGCCGTCCGAAATTGAACCGACGAAGTCAAAACGAGTTACATAAAGATCGGTAAGAGTACAATCGCATGGCCATCGGTTCATTTTGGCGGCGCTAAGAATAGGATATTAACGTGAACGATATGGGAAAAAATCTGCTGCTCTGGCTCGTGATCGCCGCCGTGCTACTTACCGTCTTCCAAAATTTCAATGTTCAGCGAGGACCTGAGGAAATCGAGTATTCGAGTTTTCTGGACCTTGTTAATCGTAACCAGGTGACGCAGGTCGAAGTTGATGGGCTGACAATTCGCGGTGAAGGCATTGATGGCCGGCGCTTTGAGACGATTCAACCGCAAATCGTTGACAAGGCATTGATCGATGATTTCTTGGATCACAACGTCACCTTCAAAGGTGAGCGTCCAGAGCAGCAGAGCATTTGGACGCAACTGCTAGTGGCGAGTTTTCCAATCCTCGTCATTATTGCAGTGTTCATGTTTTTCATGCGGCAAATGCAAGGGGGTGGCGGTGGCCGCGGTGGTCCGCTTGCTTTTGGGAAGAGTAAGGCCAAGTTGCTGGGAGAAGATCAAATCAAAACGACGTTCGCTGATGTCGCGGGTGTCGATGAGGCTAAAGAAGACGTTAAAGAATTGGTCGATTTCCTCCGTGAGCCAGGTAAGTTCCAAAAGCTTGGTGGCAAGATCCCAAGGGGGACGCTCATGGTGGGCCCTCCGGGCACCGGGAAAACCCTTCTCGCTAAAGCCATTGCTGGCGAGGCCAAAGTGCCCTTCTTTTCGATCTCTGGATCAGACTTCGTTGAGATGTTCGTGGGTGTCGGTGCTTCCAGGGTGCGCGACATGTTCGAGCAGGCCAAGAAAGCAACGCCTTGCATCATTTTCATTGATGAAATTGACGCAGTCGGGCGTCATCGAGGCGCAGGGCTGGGGGGTGGTCATGACGAGCGTGAACAGACCTTGAATCAGCTGCTAGTTGAAATGGACGGTTTCGATGGTAATGAAGGCATTATCGTCATCGCATCAACGAACCGGCCCGATGTCTTGGACCCAGCGCTTCTCAGGCCTGGTCGATTTGACCGCCAGGTTGTGGTTCCCCTGCCAGACCTCCGTGGGCGCGAGCAAGTATTGAAAGTCCACATGCGAAAGGTGCCTATGGCTGACGATGTGGTTGCATTTGACATTGCCCGAGGCACGCCGGGTTTCTCAGGGGCAGATCTAGCCAATGTGGTTAACGAGGCAGCGTTGTTCGCCGCGCGACAGGATGAGCGGCTGGTGTGCATGCGTCACTTCGAACAAGCCAAAGACAAGATCATGATGGGTGCAGAACGAAAGTCGATGGTCATGTCGGAGAAGGAACGTCGCAATACGGCCTACCACGAAGCGGGCCATTGTATCGTTGGTTATTTGGTGCCCGAGCACGACCCGACTTACAAGGTGACGATTATTCCTCGAGGGCGAGCACTAGGCGTCACGATGTTTCTACCCGAAGAAGACCGTTACTCAATGAGTAAGCGATCGATTGAATCTCAGATTTGCGGATTGTTCGGTGGGCGTATTGCTGAAGAACTCACTCTAGGCTTCGCAGGCGTCACCACGGGTGCTTCAAACGACATTGAGCGGGCGACACGGATGGCTCGGTCTATGGTTACAAAATGGGGGCTGTCAGAAAAACTGGGCCCGTTACAGTACGAAGAGGATGATCAAGAGGTCTTCCTTGGAAAGTCAGCGGGTAGTTCAAGATCTCATGTCTCGGCAGAGACAGCAAAGCTCATCGATGAAGAAGTTAGGCTGATTATTGATCAGTGCTATGAGACTGCACGAACAATTCTGATCGAAAATCGAGACAAGCTGGACGCGATGGTTGAGGCGCTTTTAGAGTATGAGACCATCGACCGTGGGCAGATAGATGACATCATGGCAGGTCGAACGCCGAGACCGCCATCCAACTGGAACGATGATGCACCGGATGAGCCGCCAGTCGCACCGACCGACAAAGTGTCTCAATCCGACGCCGAACCCGGTTTAGGAAATGCTCCCTCTGGCGCCTAATTAACCTCGTGGGACCGATATCGCTCAAAGACAAGATGGCCGAAGGGCCGCTTGTCATGGGTATCCTCAATGTAACACCGGACTCATTCTCAGACGGCGGTTTGTTTTTAGATCGAGATGCTGCGCTGCGCCATGCAGAGATGATGATGGACGCAGGGGCGGATGTGATTGATATTGGCGGTGAATCCACCCGCCCTGGGGCAGGTCGAGTCTCGGAAGCAGAGGAATTGGATCGGGTGTTGCCGGTTATTGAGGCAATCAGAAAACGCTTGCCGATTGCCATCTCTGTTGACACAAGCACCGCAGCGGTGATGGCTGCTGCATTCGAATTTAATGTTGAAATCATCAATGACGTGCGAGCGCTGTCGAGGCCTGGTGCGCTGCAAGCGTGTGAGCAATCTGAAGCGCTTTTGGTCCTTATGCACATGCAAGGCACGCCGTCGACGATGCAAGACGCACCCTACTATGCGGATTTGTTTGGTGACCTTAACCAATTTTTTGAAAAGCGAATCGAGGCGTGCGGTTTAGCTGGGATTGCATCGGATCGGCTCATTCTTGATCCTGGATTTGGCTTTGGTAAAGAATCACACCACAATTTCAGTTTGGTGGCCGGATTACATCGATTCGCACATCACGGACTCCCGATGATGGTGGGACTCTCGAGAAAACGCTCAATCGCTGGCATTGCGCGAGATGTTATTGCAGCATCGGTCGCAGGCCATCTGCTGGCGATTCAAGCCGGCGCGTCAATTGTTCGTGTTCACGATGTTGAGCCGATGGTGAGTGCAATCAACGTCTTGCGCGCAGTCAGAGAGTGGGAAGGCTAAGCGTTAAAATCGGTGACACGATTACCCCAAAGGGTTGAGGAAGCAGAGTATGTCACGACGATACTTCGGTACGGACGGTATCAGGGGATTGGTGGGCGAAACCCCGATGACGCCGGACTTCGTCATGAAGTTGGGTTGGGCAGCGGGTCGTGCGCTGGCAGCCGAAGGCAAAGGCACTGTATTGATCGGTAAAGACACGCGCATATCTGGCTATGTTTTCGAGTCCGCACTTGAAGCTGGGCTGGCATCGGCAGGGATGGACGTTAGGCTGCTTGGGCCGCTCCCGACGCCTGCGGTTGCCTATCTAACCCGAACTCAGAATGCAGTAGCCGGTGTGGTGATCAGTGCCTCTCACAATCCTTATCACGATAATGGCATCAAGTTTTTTTCGGCTGAAGGTAAGAAGCTCACCGATGAAATGGAATCGACGATTGAGACTTTTTTGGATCTCCCGTTTGAGATGAATACGGACTCGGGTTTGGGGAAGGTATCGAGGATCGAGGATGCTGCGGGACGCTACGCAGAATTTTGTAAGAGCACTTACCGAGAGAAACAAAAGCTTTCGGGTTTGAGAATCGTGATTGATGCTGCACACGGGGCTGGATACCGAATTGCGCCAAAGGTTTTTTCTGAGCTAGGCGCTGAGGTCTTCGCCATCGGCGTTGAGCCCGATGGCCTAAATATCAATCGCGATGTGGGGGCAACCAGTCCAAAAGCGTTAGCAGAAGAAGTGGTGGCCCGTCGGGCCGACGTGGGCATTGCGCTTGACGGTGATGGCGATCGATTGGTGATGGTAGATCACAAAGGCGTCGTTGTTGATGGGGATGAATTGCTTTTTATCATGGCTCAAGAAGAGGTGAGACAAGGCCGGCAGCCGTTAGGCGTGGTGGGTACTTTGATGAGTAACCTTGGGTTAGAGCAAGGCATTGAAGGGATGGGTCTTGGGTTCGTTCGGGCAAATGTCGGTGATCGATATGTCATGCAGGAACTCGAATCTCGTGGCTGGACCTTGGGAGGGGAAAGCTCCGGGCATCTCATCTGCCTTGATCGAACCACCACCGGAGATGCGATTGTTGCGGCCTTGGCAATTCTAGGCGCGATGCGCAGTTCCGGTTCTAAGTTGTCCGAGCTGACTGAAGGGATGGTTAAGTATCCCCAACATATGATCAACGTGCCATGCCAGAATAGAGAAGACGCCTCGCATCCATCAGTTCAATCCACCGTGAGGGAAGTTGAAGCTCGACTGGGCAGTCAGGGAAGAGTCTTACTCAGGCCTTCGGGAACCGAGCCGCTGATTCGCGTGATGGTCGAAGGTGCCCATCAAACGCTGGTTGAAGAGAGCGCTCAGGTGATTGCTGATTGTGTTTCAAGTATTGGGCACTGACGCCAAAAAGACGGGCACAGAATTATCAATGCCCGTGGATGCATAACTATGGAAGTGTTTACTTGAGTCGTTACCTTATTGCCGCCAACTGGAAAATGAATGGCTCCCCCGCTTTGGTGCGAGAGATGGCTCTGGCGCTCTCATTGATGAAGCAGGCGTCACTCGATCTCGCGATCTTCCCACCTTTTCCGTTCTTGAGTGACGCGGTTAAAGCGTTTGCCGGCGTGGCCAGCGTGGGCGCTCAACATGTATCTGAGTATCACGAGGGTGCTTTCACAGGAGAAATCTCAGGCTCAATGCTGAAGGCCATAGGCGTAACGGCCGCGCTAGTTGGGCATTCTGAACGTCGGCAGCTTTATGGTGAAACCGACGCGTTGGCTGGGCAGCGCCTCGTGAACCTCGCTAAGCAGAACATCCACCCTATCCTGTGTGTGGGTGAAACCTTGGTGCAAAGAGAGGAAGCGAAAGTTGAGTCAGTCATTTTGAAACAGCTCTCTGCGTTAGACGCACTGTCTGATGGGTACGAAAGCGAAACCCAACTCACCATCGCCTATGAACCGGTTTGGGCAATTGGAACGGGCCAACAAGCATCGCCAGATCAGGCCAATGAAGTGCATGAATTTATCCGCCGTTGCATCAGAAAAAGCTATCCTAGCTTCGAGCCGGGTTTGCGGGTCTTGTATGGAGGCAGTGTAAAAGCGGATAATGTGCGGCCGTTTTTACAGCAGCCTAGCGTCGACGGGGTGCTTGTGGGTGGCGCGTCCCTCTCCGTAGATGGGTTCCTAGCGCTATGCACTGAGGCGCTTTTGGTCGATTGACAATCGGTGGATAGGCCTTTGCGCGGTGGGGTTTGCTCTGAGGGGGAGCGAGCTAAGTCTCGCACGGCAACGTTTGAATAGGCTGTGTTGAACGTTGATGCTCATTCGAAAGTGTTAGAGAGTTAAGAAGATGAATTTAGATTTATTTGAGTCGCTAGTGCTGGTTGTTCATGTCATTGCAGCCCTTGGAATTATTGGACTGGTCTTGATTCAGCACGGTAAGGGTGCCGATATGGGGTCGGGTTTTGGTGGCGGCGCTTCAAACACGGTATTCGGCAGTGGAGGTGCGGGGAATTTTCTAACCCGTATGACTACTTGGATCGCGATTGCATTTTTTTTAACGAGCTTTGGTCTCGCTTATGTTGCACGAGAGCGCTCGACTGCAGCCCTGACCGAGGGTATGCCGCAAATTGAGACGGTTGAAGAAACCGCCCAGAATGATGGCCTTGAGGTACCTGATATCTAAAAAATTGGACCGTCGAAGTGGGTGGCTCTAGATTTAGAGTCAACACTTGAGGTAAGGTCCGCCTGAATTGCCGAAGTGGTGGAATTGGTAGACACGCTATCTTGAGGGGGTAGTGGGGGAAACCCCGTGGAGGTTCAAGTCCTCTCTTCGGCACCATCTTAAAGCCCCCGATATCGGGGGTTTTTTTTGAATACCCGAATATCTCTCAGGTGTGCATAAAGAGTCACCCATAACGGTTGACCGCTCATTTTTGGCCCCCTATAATAGGCGCCCTTGTTGTTGCGGGGTGGAGCAGTCTGGTAGCTCGACGGGCTCATAACCCGTAGGTCGCGGGTTCAAATCCTGCCCCCGCTACCACTTTTGGAAAAGCCCCTTTAAGGGGCTTTTTGTTATCTGGTACGGGGCAGCAAGGGTCGGTTAGAAGGGTAGGTCAATCGAAGACTGGTGCGCTCTTAAGAGGTGAGCTGTACCCATTCCGAGTCACTAGGATTCGGTTGATTGAGCGGTCGATATTTACCGTTAGGTTTTGGTAAAGCGGCTCACTCGATTGAGAGTATGGTCAGCGCTCGACTTCTAGTCGGGGTGTTGAATTTAAAGTGGGCATTGATGCCCATTTTTTTTATGGGTCGTTAACCGATGCGAGAGCAGGAATTAGAGGCGCTGATCGAACCTACGGTAGAAGTTCTCGGCTTTGAGCTTTGGGGCCTTGAGATTGTTAGGCATGGGCGACGATCATTGCTTCGAATTTACATTGAAGCAGAGCGAGGGATAACGGTAGATGACTGTGCCGCTGTCAGCCGGCAAGTGTCTGGCCTGCTCGATGTGGAAAATCCGATTGAGGAGGAATATACGCTGGAAGTGTCTTCGCCTGGCATCGATCGAAGAATTTTTAAAACTAGCCAGATCCAGCGCTGTCAGGGCCAAAATGCCACTGTGCAGCTTCGTCAACCTTTTGAAGGTCAAAAAAAGTTCAAGGGAGTTTTGGTAGGACTAGAAGGCTCGGATTTAGTGTTGAGGTTGAGCGATGAGGAAGAGATTGTGTTGCCCTTTCACTCAATTGAGAGGGCAAAAGTTCAAATGCCGGAGAGAAGACTCCGGTCGGCTGAGAGTGAGTAGCTGAAAGTGAGTAATAGGTCATGAGTAAAGAAATTCTATTGGTAGTGGAATCAGTCTCCAATGAGAAGGGTGTCCCTGAGGACATTATTTTTGAGGCGCTCGAGTCTGCTCTGGCGACGGCAACCAAGAAGCGATATACCGAAGAAACGGATATCAGGGTTGCGATCGACCGAGAAACCGGCGACTACGAAACATTCCGTCGGTGGCATATCGTAGAGGACGAAGCCTACGAAAATCCTGAAGCCGAACTCACGATCGATGATGTTCTTGAGCAAGGGTTAGGTCTAAACGCAGGCGATTACCACGAGATTGAAGTGGAGTCGGTTGAGTTTGGTCGAATCGCTGCGCAGACCGCCAAACAGGTCATTGTGCAAAAGGTTCGTGAGGCTGAACGAGCTCAAGTCGTTGACGCTTACATGGGTCGTGTTGGGGAACTCATCAACGGTCAAGTCAAACGCGTGACGCGTGAAGCGGTCATTGTTGATTTAGGCAACAACGCCGAGGCGATTCTCCCTCGGGAAGATTGGGTGCCCCGTGAGCTGTTTCGAGTGGGCGATCGGGTGCGAGCGTTATTAAAAGAAATTCGCCCGGAGGCGCGCGGTCCGCAGCTGGTCCTCACCCGCACAACGTCGGATGTGTTGATCGAGTTGTTTAAGATCGAGGTGCCGGAAATAGCCGATGGCGTGATAGAAATTCTGGCCGCCGCTCGGGACCCAGGGTCTAGAGCCAAGATCGCTGTAAAAACCAATGACGGTCGGATTGATCCCGTCGGCGCCTGTGTGGGTATGCGAGGCTCGCGTGTGCAGGCCGTTTCGGGCGAGCTTGGCGGCGAGCGAATCGATATCGTGCTCTGGGATGACAATGTGGCTCAGTTAGCGATTAACGCGATGGCACCCGCTGAAGTGGCCTCTATCGTTGTTGACGAGGAAACACAGAGCATGGACATCGCGGTGTCCGAGGACAATCTCGCGCAAGCCATTGGTCGGGGCGGCCAAAATGTGAAGCTGGCAAGTGAGCTCACGGGCTGGATTCTCAACATCATGACGGAAGATGAAGCGAGCGAAAAGCAAGAGGAAGAAGCTGGGCAAATCGTGACTAACTTTATGGAGCAACTCGACGTTGATGAAGATGTTGCCGTGGTCTTGCTCGAAGAAGGCTTCACGACCCTAGAAGAAATTGCCTATGTGCCCCTTGACGAAATGTTGGCAATCGAAGGGTTCGACCAAGACATCGTTGAGGAGCTGCGGTCAAGAGCAAGAAACGTTTTGACAACAAAGGAACTCGCCGACGAGGCAACACGAATTACCGAGGAGCCTCACGAGGATCTGTTGTCGATGGAAGGTATGACCACCAAGTTGGCTTATGACCTGGCGGCAATCGGCGTGGTCTCGATGGAAGATCTTGCTGAACAAGCGATCGATGACTTGATGGAGATTGACTCCATGACCGAAGAATTGGCAGGCGAAATCATTATGACGGCTCGCGCTCCATGGTTTGAATAAGACAATAGGCACGAAGGCGTAGGTGAGAGGAAGAGATTATGGCTGATACAACGGTGAAACAACTGGCGGAGATTGTGGGAACCCCCGTCGACCGTTTATTGCAGCAAATGCAGGAAGCTGGGTTGCCGCAAACCGCGCAAGAAGATGTCGTGGATGAAACACAGAAGGAATCGCTTTTAGCGCATCTTAAGCGCGCTCATGGCGAGGCCGAGGATGGTCCTAAAAAGATCACCTTGAAAAGGCGAACATTGAGCACGGTGAAGGCCGCAGGCTCTGCTGGCCGTGGTCGGACGGTCAATGTTGAGGTGCGCAAGAAACGCACCTATGTCCGTCGAGAAGAAGCGGCGCCCTCCCCTGACGAGGTGGTTGCCACAACTAGCCCCGCGCCAGAACCAGTGATCGAAGAGGTCGTTGCGAAGAAGCCTGAACAGCTTGATCCAGAAGCCATTCGCCGAGCAGCACATTTAGCAGCGGAAAAAGAGGCGGAGATTAAACGGCAAGAAGCCCAGGAGCGGGCCGCAAAGGCGAAGGCAGAAGAGGAAGCCCGCGCCAAGAAGGCAGCGGAAGAGGCAGCGAAAGCATCTAAAGCCAAAGGCGGTGACGCGAGCAAAGAGGGTGACGAGCGCGCTGGCTCCCGAAAAGATAAGCGCGATCGCAAAGAGATCGACGTTGACGAGATTCAAGAGAAAAAAGCAAAGCACGGAAATCGCAAGAAGCGCGTTGAAGAGCTTTTCGTTGAGGAGGTTGATGAGCTCCTTGAGGAGGATGACGCCGAAGTCGCCACGTCCAATACGCTAGGGCTAGGTGACAATCTTCGATCTAAGCGCGCAGCCGCACCCAAGGCTGCAAAGACCCATGAGTTCAAAGCGCCAACAAAAGATATTGTGCGTCAAGTTGAGCTCGCGGACGCCATCACGGTTCAGCAGTTATCACAGAGGATGTCAGTCAAAGCAAACGACGTGATTAAAACACTGATGAATTTAGGCGTGATGGCCAACGTGAATGCGCCAATAGATCAAGAGACAGCGGCCCTCGTAGTTGAAGAGTTTGGTCATGAGGTCAAATTGATTGACGCCAATAGCGTTGAGAAAGACCTTGAAGAGGCGCTTGTATACGACGCTGCGCCTGAACCCAGAGCGCCAGTTGTGACGGTGATGGGGCATGTTGATCACGGTAAGACGTCGCTACTCGACTATATTCGAAAAACGCAGGTTGCAAGCGGCGAAGCGGGCGGTATTACTCAGCATATTGGCGCTTATCGAGTCGCGACCGATCATGGCGAAATCTGCTTCATTGATACGCCAGGTCACGCGGCTTTTACAGCAATGAGGGCTCGCGGAGCGACGTCAACCGATATCGTTATTCTGGTGGTTGCTGCTGATGATGGCGTCATGCCGCAAACCGAGGAGGCGGTTCAGCACGCACGCGGCGCTGGTGTCCCTTTGGTCGTGGCGGTAAACAAAATGGACAAAGAAGGTGCCGACCCGGATCGCGTAAAAAACGAACTTGCAGCAAAGGAAGTGATTCCAGAGGAGTGGGGCGGAGACACGCAATTTATCCCTGTCTCTGCGCTGACCGGCGAGGGCGTCGATCAGTTGCTTGAAGCGGTGCTCTTGCAAGCGGAGCTCTTGGAATTAACCGCGGTTGAGGACGGGCCTGCGCAGGGCGTCGTGATTGAGTCACGCCTGGATAAAGGTAAGGGGTCGATTGCAACGTTGCTGATTCAAAACGGTACGCTCAAACAGGGCGATATTGTCGTGGCCGGTGAGCAATACGGTCGAACGCGAGCAATGACCGACGAGAATGGCAAGCCGCTGAAAATGGCGGGTCCAGCGACGCCCGTTTCTATTCTAGGTCTCGATGGCACACCTGCCGCTGGCGATCAGTTTGTTGTGACGAAGGACGAAAGGTCTGCCCGGGAAGTCGCGGAATTCAGACGAGATAAGAGCAAGAGTGAGCGAATGGCCTCGCCAACGGTCTCACTTGATAATTTGCTCGCCAGCTTTGGAGGCGATGAGGCCCAGGCACTGAACATCGTTGTTAAGGCGGATGTGAGAGGGTCGCTTGAAGCCATTGTGTCCGCGCTCAATGACTTGGGTAATGATGAGGTGAAGGTCAACGTCGTGTTTTCAGGCGTTGGGGGCTTGTCAGAAACAGACATTAACTATGCGGTCACAGCGAAGGCGGTGGTGTTTGGATTCAACGTTCGAGCGGATAATCAAGCGAAACGATTGGTTGAAAAGGAAGGCATTGATCTTCGTTATTACAAGGTCATTTATGACCTGGTAGATGATGTAAAAGCTGCACTGTCAGGAATGCTCGCCCCTGAAGTTCGTGAGGAAATTGTGGGTATTGCTGAAGTTCGTGACGTTTTTGATAGTAAAAAGTTTGGTGCCATTGCCGGCTGTATGGTGGTGGAGGGAACCGTATTCAGAAGCAAGAAGATTCGAGTGCTTCGAGACAATGTTGTGATTTATGAAGGTGAGCTCGAAAGCCTGAGGCATTTCAAAGATGAAGTGGAGTCAGTGCGAAGCGGAACTGAGTGCGGAAT
>CAYZUV010000020.1:0-2008 GCA_964481245.1 uncultured Pseudomonadales bacterium | reverse complement strand
TGAGGCATTTCAAAGATGAAGTGGAGTCAGTGCGAAGCGGAACTGAGTGCGGAATCGGGGTCAAGAATTACAACGACGTTCGCGTAAGAGATCAAATCGAAGTTTTTGACACCAAAGAGGTCGCTCGAGCGCTATAGCTCGCTGAAGAACGATGCACGCTGGATTTAGCCGAGTTGATCGTGTCGCAGACCAGATCCAAAAGGAATTGGCGATCGCAGTTCAGAGAGAGTTAAAAGATCCCAGACTGGGCATGGTAACCATCAGCGATGTTGAGGTCTCAAAGGACTTCTCTTACGCGGATGTGTTTTTCACTGTTTTCCCGGAAGATCGAGCAGAACAAACCGCGCTGTTATTGAGTAACTCTTCAGCATTCCTCCGTAAGTGGCTGGGTCGTGTTATGAAAACCCGAACGACGCCCAAGCTCCGATTCCACTTTGATGACAGCTTAGTGACTGGGAGTAGAATCGATCGAGCCTTACGTGAATCTAGGCCCGTGAGCGAGCAAGAGTAACCCAGGTTGGGAAGACGAAGATCAAGAGGCCGATTGGTTAACGGCATATTGTTGCTGGACAAACCAGCAGGAATAACGTCAAATGGCGCGCTCCAACAAGCCAAGCGGCTATTTGATGCCGCAAAAGCTGGTCACACGGGCAGTTTAGACCCCATCGCGACAGGCGTGCTTCCCATTTGTTTCGGCGAGGCAACGAAGTTTTCTCAGTATTTGCTCGATGCAAATAAACGCTATGAGACAACGATCAAGTTGGGTGTGAAGACGACCACTGGCGACAGCGAAGGCGAGGTGATCGAGGAACGAGACGTTCCTAAGCTAGATCGAGAGACCATTGATGCGTGTCTCGAGACATTTAGAGGAGAGATAAAACAAGTCCCTTCGATGTACTCAGCCATCAAAAAGGACGGCCAGCCACTTTATAAATTAGCGAGACAAGGGATCGAAGTAGAACGACAGGCAAGAGACATCAATATTTATAGCTTAATGCTCTCAGCGTTTGACGAGACGACGCTCAATCTAGATGTCCATTGCTCAAAAGGGACCTATATCCGGTCACTCGCGGAAGATATTGGTGAGTTACTGGGATGTGGCGCCCACGTGATCGCGCTCAGGAGAACGGGTGTTGGCGCATTCGATATCGCTGACACGGTTGATTTTAACGCCGTATCGCGGGCAAGCGGCGGTGATGCACGAGCTTTGGATGGTTTGTTGAGGCCCGTGGAAGAAGCGGTTTCGGCAATGCCCAGCGTGACGCTATCGACTTTGTCGGGTGCTTACTTGCTTCAGGGGCAGCCGGTGCAAGTCGCCAACGCACCCAGGGATGGACTGGTTCAACTGTTTCAGTCGTCAGGAGACCATGATCAATTCATAGGAATTGGTGAGGTGCTTGATGACGGAAGGATTGCGCCGCGGCGACTTCTCGCGGCGCAAACTTAAGAGGGTGTCTGCAAATATGCGCGGACATGCCTTAAACACAAAGGAAGTAAAACCAAAAGTTGCTTTCGAGCAACGGCATATTAAAAAGGAAACTAAACATGGCGTTATCTAACGAAGAAAAAGTTGCGATCGTAAAAGAGTATGGTTCATCCGAAACGGACACTGGGTCCCCGGAAGTTCAGATTGCATTGCTCACAGCCAACATCAACAAGCTCCAAGCGCATTTCCAAGATCACAAGCATGATCACCATTCACGAATAGGACTCCTTCGAATGGTGAGCCAACGTCGAAAATTGTTGAACTACTTGATGAGAAAAAATGCGGACCGATATGCCGATGTGATCAAGCGGCTTGGCTTGCGTCGATAAGCGCTGGATTTAAATCGGAGAAAAGTGTGAATCCAATTCAAAAGAAATTTCAATACGGCGACCACGAAGTCGTCCTAGAGGCCGGGCGTATTGCGCGTCAGGCTACCGCGTCGGTCCTCGTGACCATGAATCAAACGTCAGTGTTGGTCTCTGTTGTTGGGCGTAAAGAAGCGAACCCTAATCAGAGCTTCTT
>CAYZUV010000019.1:18872-19972 GCA_964481245.1 uncultured Pseudomonadales bacterium | reverse complement strand
GCGGGTAGCCCGCTAAGTAAAGAGGACTGATTTGTGGAAATCATACAACTGCACGGAATGACCCTACTCATCATGGCAGCGGCCTTTGGTTTCTTCATGGCATGGGGTGTGGGTGCTAACGATGTGGCCAACGCGATGGGTACCTCCGTGGGCTCTCGTGCGATCACTATTAAACAAGCGATCATCATTGCGGTGATCTTCGAGTTTTCTGGGGCCTTCCTCGCCGGCGGCGAAGTCACAAGCACGATACGCAAAGGCATTATCGATCCAGAGATTTTGTCTGCATCACCTGAGTTGCTCGTATACGGCATGATTGCGTCGCTCCTTGCCGCGGGCCTCTGGTTGCTCGTTGCAACCTCCTTTGGTTGGCCTGTATCCACAACGCATTCCATCGTGGGCGCGATCGTTGGATTCGCTGCCATTGGCATTTCAGTGGACTCCGTGAATTGGAGCAAGGTGTCGAATATCGTCGCCAGTTGGGTGGTATCGCCTCTGATGGCCGGCGTGATCGCCTTCGTTGTTTACCAGAGTGTTCGGCGCTTCATTTTGAATGCTGCCGAACCCCTGGCGGCGGCGCGAAGAGGCGTTCCTGTCTATATCTTCATGGTGGCTTTCATTATTTCCATGGTGTCGCTGGTCAAAGGGTTGAAACACGTGGGCTTGGATCTAAGCTTCGAGCAATCGTTAATTTATGCTGCGTTGATCGCATCGGGCATCACTGCCGTGGGCGCCATCCTAATCTCCAGATTGAAAGTCAATGCAGAGACGTCCCATGAAGAAATCTTGAGCGTAGAGCGCGTCTTTGGTGTGCTCATGATCTTCACGGCATGCTCTATGGCGTTCGCTCATGGCTCCAATGATGTGGCCAACGCAGTGGGTCCGCTCGCAGCGGTTAATGCCGTGATTGAAAGCGGTGGGGTCGTGGCGCAGAAGGCAGTGATGCCCACCTGGTTATTATTTTTGGGCGCCCTGGGTATTGTCATCGGCCTGGTGACTTATGGCCATCGAGTCATTCGAACTGTGGGTAGTACCATTACGGAGCTGACGCCAAGCAGTGGCTTTGCAGCCGAACTCGCGGCGGCGATTACCGTGGTCGTGGC
>CAYZUV010000019.1:0-18772 GCA_964481245.1 uncultured Pseudomonadales bacterium | reverse complement strand
TGCTTGCATCGCTCCGCGGCTCCTTGGTGCAGCACAGATGCGGCTGAGATAAAGGACCTTGGGTGTAAAGGGCCTTGGGGATGAAAGGCACGGGGAACGAAGGGCGTTAGGGAGTAAGAGGACTGGGCGCCGAGTGAAGAAGGCGCCCGACCGCAATCCTAAGATGTTGCTCAGCCATTCGAGAAACCCACCAATCCATGTGCCTCGCGAGTCATGCTTGCGTGGGATTCTGCGGTTCGACGCTCTGCTAGAGTGAATCAATCGCGCCTCATCGGACGCGATCAATCCTAGATGTTTGCAACCTCAACCGGGATGCCGGTCATAAATGATTGGTTGCTGAACGGATCGTAACTACCCGGCCCCGCAGGCAGTAGGATGTTGGCATTGACGCCCGGGTTTTTTGCCGCAACCGACAGTGCCCCAGCTTGGCCCCAGCCGTGGGTCATCGCGACCACGCCGCGTCTCAACTGGGGATCAAATGCGACCTCAGCTTGAAGGGTTCCATATTGGTTGTGCACGCGGACCTGCTGACCCTCTTGGATCTGACGCAACTCGGCATCGTCCGGATGGATGAACAGGGGATTGGTGGTTTGCGAGGGGCGTTTGAGCGCTTCGACATTATGAAACCAGCTGTTGAGCATGTAGTTGGTCCGTCGGCTGATTAGCTTCAGCTGATGCGGAGGCTCCGCGGCAAGAGACTTGAACAGGGTCGTCATTCTTTGTCGTGTGTCAGCCATGGTCGCTGGAAAACAGTCCACCATCTGATCTTCGGTTTGAATGGTCCGATCATAAAATTCACCCGCAGGTCGTCGCTCCAGTACTCGAACGGGCATCTCGTCTTCTTTCAGTTCATCCAGCTGAATGGCTGATCGCTGCAGCATGTGACGTACTCTAACTAATGGGTCCTCGGTCAATTCAATGTGGGGTTCGCCCATGAGTGCACGCTCGAGCATGCCCATGATTTGCCATTCAGGGCGGCGCTCATTTTTTGCTGGAACTAGGGGCGGTGTGTACTGAACGAATGGCTCGGACTGGAGCCCAAGCCCGCACAAATTGATATCAGCGCGTTCGAACATGTCGGTTGCAGGCAAAATATAGTCCGCCACTTCACTCGTGGCGTTAGGGTAGATATCGACCACCACCACAAAATCGAGCGCGTTGAAGGCCGTCTTGAGTCGATCACTCTGCCCCACAGAGATGAGCGGGTTACCCGAAATAACCACCATGGCTTTGATGGGGTCGGGATCATCCAGAATCATATCTGCCATGAGATTGCCAGGGAGATTGCCCCGAATTTCGCGTACCGGACCAAACGCCGTATCGGCATAGTGTGGCGCTTTGCCGCGCGTTGCCCCAGCCTTGGCAGCGGGGTAAAAACCTTCGCCGTAGCGATTGCCACCGGGCCGATCTAGATTGCCCGATATTAAGCTGAGCATTTGCAGAAGCCAGTAAGCTGCTGATCCCTGTTGACCCATATTGACGCCTGTCGACATATAGATAGCGGCCCGTGGCGCGCTCGCAAAATCTCGGGCTAACTGCTGCAATGCGTCGGCAGGGACACCGACCACGTCGGCCACCACGGTCGCGCTGAAGTCGGCGACGAAGTCTTTAAGCTCATCGATGCCACGGGCGTGGTGCATGATCGCCTCGTGATCAATGAGGTTCTCCTCAAAAAGGGTGTGAATCATGGCAGCCAAGAGATAACTGTCCGTATCGGGGCGGATGGCAACGTGCTCACCCAACCCCCGAATGCTCTCTGTTTCTCGAGGGTCCACGAACACAAGTCGACCCCCTCGTTTCTTGACCGCGCGAAGCGCTGCCATCGGATCGGCAATGGAAATAAAGCTCATGTGGGATATCCGCGGATTGGCCCCGAGAATAAGCAAAAAGTCAGTTGCGCCGATATCTGGGATCGGATGGATCGTGCTTGATCCGTACACCGCCTCTGACGTCGCAAATTTGTTGGTGCAGTCTTGCGTCCCTGAGCCAAAACGCCTGCGGCAACCGAGGGCGCCAATAAAGCTGCCGATCGCGGGTCCGGCGGTTGAATTGAAGGCGAGAGGGTTGCCGGTATAGGAAGCGATCGCGTTTTCGCCGTGTTCAGTCCGAATCGCATTCAGCCTTGCAGCGATTTCTTCGCAGGCCTGTTGCCAGGAAATGGGTTCAAGACCGCTGTTTGTGCGCTTGAGTGGTCGATTCAGGCGGTCAGGGTCACGATGGATATCGAGCATGGCGAGGCCCTTGTGACACGCAAATCCCTTGGTGACCGGGTGGGTTTTGTCTGGTTTCAACTTAGTGATCTCGCCGTTATCAACCTCAGCCACCAAACCGCAGCTTGGTTCGCAGACGCGACAGAAGGTTTTGACGGAATCAGACATAGGGAACCTCAACGTTGACTTGGCTTACCGAAGTAAAGCCTTTAGCATCAGCGAATTCAAGCAGGATCCACTGATGACATCATCTCAACACGTTATTGTGACCGGTGCCGCGGGTGCGCTCGGTCGAGCGGTTACCCAGCATTTTCTAGATCAAGGGGCCACGGTTCACGCGCTGGATTTATCCCTCGAGCTTTTGAAGGGTGCCCTTGCAGATTTGTCGAGTGAACAATTGCAGCTTTACGCAGTGGATTTGACCCGCCGCGATGATGTGGCTCGCTGTGTGGCAGAGGTCATTGCACCGGGCGGGCAAATCGACGTGCTTTGTAATATCGCGGGTGGGTTCATGATGGGCGACTCGGTGGCCGATACAACAGACGACACGTGGGACTTTCTGTTCAATCTCAATACCAAAACAGTGATGTACATGGCATCAGCCGTCGTGCCTGTGATGCGAAAGCAAGGTTCAGGCAAGATCGTGAATGTGGGTGCCTTAGCGGCGAGAGAAGGTCTTGCTCAAATGGGTGTTTATATTGCGTCCAAATCAGCGACGATTCGGCTGACAGAAAGTCTTTCAGCCGAATTGAAACCCCAGGGGATCAATGTCAATTGTGTACTTCCTGCTGTGATCGATACGCCTCGGAACCGGGCAGACATGCCGGATGCCGACTTTGACGCTTGGGTTCCGCCCTCGCAGTTGGCTGCCGTCATTGGCTTTTTGGCGTCGGAGGCGGCAGTGGCCGTCCATGGCGCCGCGATTCCAGTGACGGGGCGAGGTTAACTCGGAGCTAAACACGTGATCGAAAAGTGGCAACGATTGGCGAGCAAACTGTTGCTTGATCTTAGGATCTTGAAGGTGCTTGAAGTGACGGCAAGCTCGAAGCGAGGCGTCGCGCCGCATCCATTTTATGTGTTTGACACCGTTGACTGGATTAACGTGTTGCCTATCACCGCTGATGGCCAGGTCGTGTTTGTGAAGCAATATCGCCATGGGAGCGATGAGATTTCGCTTGAAATCCCCGGCGGTATGGTCGACCCCGGCGAGGCGCCCGAGGTGGCGGCAGCTCGAGAGTGTCTTGAGGAGAGCGGCTTTAGCGCCTCTGGGCTCATTTCTCTCGGCGCCCTGCGACCCAATCCCGCAATTTTCAATAATTTTTTGCACACGTTCGTGGCATTTGATGTGCAGCACGTCGGTGAGATCAAAAACACGGCAACGGAAGAAACAGAGCTGGTACTCCTTGACCTAGAAGCCCTTCCTCAAATGATGCTGGACGGGGAAATCGATCATGCCTTGGTGGTGGCAACAATTTGGCGTTATTTTTATGCACGCGCGAATGGATTGATGTCGTCAAATCATGGGGTAGATAGCTAAAGTCCACCGCATTGCCGATGAGCTCGCTAGGAAAGAACCCCCTTTGAAGTGCGAGCCTCTGACCAGAACGCTTGCAAACCCTGTCAAAGCGTTTGATTCATAAGCTCGTGTGACCGCATCGTCACCTTGGTGCTGAGATGTCAGGTGCTTGATTGGCCTTCATAGCAACATCAAAGGCGAACCGACGACAGCCAAGTGGCGAGGCTCGAGTTCGGAGTACCAACCTCGAGAATGCGATCGCCCAAGTGTTCGCGTGGAGCTTAGACCTGCTCAGCCATTGTAAGTTGCTCCAGGCGATTGCTCCGGATCATAGTTTGGATGTCCCGAACGTAGTCTTCTCCACGAATGGAGTAGGCGAGTAGACCCTCTGCCAATTGGATACCCCTCGCAGGTACGTTAAGACTGCGCATCGACATTCTAATAGCGCGTAGATCACTGTAGGCGGGATTGGTGTTGATGTTGTGGATGTAGGCTGCAACACCCTCGTAAATGGATGCGAATCGCTTCACCTCGTGACGAGCGCCCTGATCTCGGTCTAACGGCTTGAGGCCACAGCCCTCAACGTAACACCACACGCCGAAGAAGTTGTTGCCATCGATGGCGAACCTTGAGGTGCCCCAACCTGATTCGTTAGCCGCTTGAGCAAGGACCAAGGACACGGGCAATGTGTCAACGCGTTGTAATAGGCTATCCCATCGAACATCGAGCGCTTGCTCCATGGAGGGCAGCGCATGCTCGTAGTAGGTGGCGAGTGATTGGATGCGATTCGCATCCTCGAGTAACAGTGGCTGGCCTTGGCTCAGTCGCTCTCGCTGCCGAATAAGGAACGTCCGCGCCTTCAGAATTTCTGCGTTGGCATGGATGACTTTTGGCGCAAGAAATTTGAAAAATCGCTGCTTCTTCTCCTGCACATCGCGCATCTCAGAGAAGGCAGGTGCCGCTGGCCAGTCCATCTCGGACTGGAAGAAGCGGGCTTGTACTAGGCCCTCGAGCTCGGAAGCAAACCCGCTTGAGGGTAATAAGCTGATGATCATTAAGGCAATGCGACGCATGTGTGCCTCCCTAACGGGGTCATTGGTGCGCCATCTTATTCACTTTTTCTCCATTATCAACCCTTATTTTCAGTTTTATTCAGGATTAATTCAGCATTGAATGAAGGTCTTTTAATTCAGTTCTGCGGCGCTGTGGCGTACCGCCTACCCATAACTGGCTGATATATGGTCTTTTTTCGAATGAGGGGGGCGTGTTAGTCTGAAGGAGATTAAGGGCGGTGTAAGGAAGCAGCGCGAGAATGGAATATCAAGAACGGCAGCAGGTGCTTGTGCTCTATTTGGCGAGTTCTGCGTTGGATAGCCCGGTGATTGGCTGGAGTATTTATGATGGCTCGTCGATGGAAACGCCACAGACTGGGCATCAAGACGAACCGCCCTATGGGAGCGGTCTTGCTGCAATGCGAGATGGCTGGCGACTGATTCAGGCCAGTCCGTTGATAAGTCATCAAGTCGGTCAAGAGTTTAGAACCGATTACCTAAAGTACGAATTCTTCTTCGAACGCTGGTCAACGCAAAATGAGCGGCGCGCGTGATGATTAGGCTTAATTCCCAGCAGATTGCCAAGTTTGTCGCCGAGGGCTATTTGAGATTTGACGGCGTTGTTCCTCAGGCGTTGAACGAGCAGTTGTTGTCGCGGTTTCAGTCGGTTGATCCGAGTAATCATGGCAATTTACGGGGTTACTATCACGAGGCTGTTGATCAGCGGGTGCTGCCAATTGGCGCCTCAGGCCTGCCGCTCGATCAAGTTTTTGATGCTGAACCGCTTTTTTCTGCCTTGCTGGCGGTCCCCGAAATTGCAGGTGCTATTTGCAGCCTGTTAGGTGAAGCGCCCAGATTTGATCATCACTTTTTGCATGTCACGCTCACGCCTGAAACGCAAACTCGCATGCAGCTGCCAACAGCCGCGCAGCACTATCATCAAGATTCAACGATCGATCCAGAACTCGCGTTTGATATTCAATTGTTCTATTTCCCTCAGGCGGTAACAGAGGCCATGGGTGGCACTCGATTCCTTCCGGGCTCACACCTTCGCACCGTGAGTGAAGCCGCGATCGCCCGTTATCAGAACATCTTAGGCCAGCAGCATGTGGTGTGCCCCGCGGGTAGCGTCTTCATTTTCCATAAAGGGTTGTGGCATGGCGGGGGGCTCAACACGAGCGAGATGATGCGGTATCTCTACAAGATCCGCTTGGCGCCGGGTGCCTCACAGGTGCGGCAATGGGATACCTCGGATTTAGCGCCGATAGATGATCACCAGGGTCCAACTTTTTGGCGTGAAGCGAGCGGCGGCTCGGCAGTTCAAGAGATACTGATGCGACCACAACCTTGGTTTGAATATGACGTGGGACGGCTGGAGCTGATTAACCGCATCAAACTTTGGCGATACCTGCTAGGTGACCCAGCCGCCGACGTGGATTACTGGTTAACCCGACTCGAACGCCCTCAGTTGATTGATCGGGGCCCCTCACTGTGAATGGAACACAAGCTGAACCAAAACAGTAGACCCGTTTTCGACTTCAGTCTCTGACCAGCCCAGGGCAGTCGAGAGCCGTCATGGCTCGATGACGTTGAAGCCGCTCATAAAGGTGTCGAGATGCCCAAAGGTTTGTGCGACGGGTTCAATGGGGCCATCGACGCTGACCAGACCGTCTTTCACTGCGTCTCCAATCAACCGCTCGCCGGACATCACGTCGATGAGCGTTTCTCGAGTGAGGCTGATGTGCGCTTGCGCGCTGGTCGACGAAGGCTTCTCTTGGTAGTAAAGGGTTCGGTTAGAGATGCCTAAGACCCAATGCGTGCTCAGGTCATTCACTGTGACATTCAACTCGGTTGTAATGCCCCCAAGCGCTTCGGACTGTAATCGGATCGACATGGCATCAAAAATTTGTTCGACCGTCATAGCGCGCAAAATACCTCGAGCTCGAACGGGCTTGCCGGCGATGGGTGGTGGTCCTTGGCGAAGTTCTTGCGCGGCATTGAGATAAGCATTCCTAAAAGTGGATGACTCAGCCTGGTAGCCAAGCTGCTCCATGGCGTCAGCTTGAAGAAGCCTAGCGGCTTGGTTCCCAGGATTAGCGAAAATAAGGTGATTCAGGAGCTCCGCGACCCAGCGGTATTCCCCCTGATCAAATGCGCTTCTTGCCTGGGTGAGGAGATTGTCTTCCCCCCCTGCTAACGCAACATAGCGGCGACCGGCATCTTCTGGCGGCAACCGATCGAGGTTGGCGGGGTTGCCGTCATACCAGCTGAGGTAGCGTTGATAGACGGCTTTCGCATTATGAACGAGATCACCGTAGTAGCCGCGTGTGTGGTCGTTGGCAAGGAATTCCTCCGGCAATGCCAGCTGATCAGAGATCTCAGTCGGCACATAACCGTGGTTGGCAAGACGCATGGCCTGATCATGCATCCACTTGTAGAGATCCCTTTGGTTAGTTAGAAAATCTCGGACTTCGGTCTGCCCCCATTGTGGCCAGTTATGGGATGTGAACAGAATGTCCGTTTGATCAGCGAATAACGTCATGGCTTCGTGAATGTATTTAGACCACTTGAGCGCGTTCCTAACTAAGGCGCCGCGAATAGGGATTAGGTTATGCATGGTGTGGCTGCAGTTTTCGGCCATACAGAGCGCCCTGAATTGCGGAAAGTAGAAGTTCATCTCCGCTGGGGCCTCGGTCTCTGGTGTCAATTGAAACACTACGTGCACGCCATCTATCGTCATCTCCTCCCCGGTTCGTGTGATGTCGTGGGTTGGCGCTATCAAATCCGGCCCGCCTAAGGGCAGGCCGTTGCCCAGGCCACAATCAACATGCGCTTTAGGGTCTGCTGGCAACATAACGCCGAATTGGAACAAAGCCCTTCTTGCCATTGCCGGCCCGGCAATAACGTTTTCTCCGACGGTCTCCTCTAAGAAGTGTTCGGGTGCAATCACCATGCAGCGTCCGGCATCAACGTCCTCTTGAGAGGTAACGCCTAAGACGCCGCCGAAGTGGTCAGTATGCGAATGCGTATAGATCACAGCGAGGACCGGCCTTGGCCCTAGATGCTCATTCGCGAGAGCAAGCGCATCGCGTGCAGTTTGCTGCGTTGTGAGTGGATCAACGATGACCCAACCTGTGTCACCTTGGATGAAGGTGATGTTAGACAGATCGTAGCCACGGACCTGCCAGATGCCCGGCGTGACTTCGAAAAGGCCGTGATGGTGATTCAATTGCGCGTGTCGCCAAAGGCTGGGATGTACGGTATTCGGTGCAGGATTTCCGGTCTCTAGAAAATCGTATTGATTGACGTCGACCACGCTGCGCCCATCTCGGTCCAAAATAACGCCTGTTGGGTGATGCGCGATAAATCCCCGAGACACCCGCTCAAAATCTCTGGCATCGGTCGGCGTCGTGGCCTGTTGATGTAGAAAAATTGTGTGCTGAGTTGCGTCCTTTCGATCGATGCTGGTCATATTGCTCACTGCGCCTCTTTCAAGTGTTGTCTTCAGACCTTGGTTCTCTCCTGCCGCAAGGCCATGAAGCGGGTTTGGTCCGCTTCCTTGCGCTCGGTGGGTAACCCGAAGCTAGTGAGTTCATGGTAACGCAGTTCGGTCGGTCTATTAGAACTTCATGACGCTCGAGATCCTCGATTTCAGCGCTCAGCGCGGTTTACGTTTCGCGAGGCTTCTGAACTGAGACGCGTGCATGCAGATTAGGGTTTCTTTGCTGAAGGCGGCCGACGCTAAGTGGCAGGTGCTATTTTGGCCCTGTCCTTTAATTCGCCCGCAATGCCTGATTGATCTGTTCATGGAAGTGAACCAAGGGTGGCTCATTGGCGCCATAGATGACCTCGGGTAGCGCTCCGCTGGCTAAATTCTTTTGGATATTGGCCATGAGCGCAAAGTCCTCAACACCCGTCACATGAAGCAGGAGGTCAAGGTTTTTTACGAAGTACTCACGCGCTTTCGCGGTTTCAGGCTCACGGGGAGCATACACAGCAGTTGTGGTTCTTGTGCAATTGACGCTCAGGGGTTCGACGATCCAGGTTTCAATATGGTCAAGTTGATGCACAACCAAGCCATTGGGAACCAGAAAATACTGAATCGTGCCATAGGGGATGAGTGACCATTCAGACTCTGGCTTTTCAAACTCGTCGTGGACATTGGCTCTTAGACCCACAGACAATAAATTTCGACCAAAGGCATCGAAGATGACGCAGTCAGAATTAAACGTGGGCGCTAGCGTTTTACTGTGCAAGGTTCTGATGTGATAACTCTCGGAAAACGTGTCGAAAAAAAGTTTCCAGTTGAAGTCCCACTCATGGGTTCTTGATTCGATGAGAACGTATTTCTCGATTTCAAAGGATGCAAGGTCATCCTCGGCGCCAGAAAGGACCTCATCAATATCGATAGGTGAATCACCCTCTGGCCGAACAAAGATCAGGCCATAGCGCTCGGCCACGGGGCGCTGAATCAAGTGACAAGATTGAGTCACGTCATCAAATGCGCCTGCCGCAAAAGGTCTGGCCCGAAGTTCGCCCGTGAGATTGTAGGTCCAGGCGTGATAAGGGCAGTGAAAGGCTTTCAGGTCACGGCCACTCGAATTGGGATCTACGAGTGGTGCGCCGCGGTGTCGGCAAGCATTAACAAAGGCGCTCAAGCTGCCATCGTATTGACGGACCACGACCAGCGGCAAATCGTCGATCCGCATCGCCCGGTAGCTTCCGGGTTCGGGTAAATCTGCTGAGAGGCCAAAGAACAGGGGCCCCGGCTTAAAAAGGGTTGTGATTTCCTGCTCAAATCGAGTCGGGTCGGTATAAGCCGACGCTGAATTGGTCGCGCTTCGACCTATTTGTAGCCCGCGAAGGTGGTTACCGCTGGCCGCGACTCGCTTGAGCAGTTCAATTTGTCTTGCCTGGCGCATGCAGGATTCTCGGTTGGCGTGAGATGAATTGTATTTTTCTAGTATATACTAGAAAAAATAACCTGTATGCGTCGTTTATGATGAATCTGCTCGTCGAGTTCAAAAAAGGGATGTCTAAGTGACGTCGGCCGTATTGCTAAAAAAATCAGAGCAGACGCGTCAGCGCATCCTAGATGCCGCTGCGACGTTACTGGCAGCGAGAGGGTATGCAGGCACGAGTATCAAGGCAATTGCCGAAGAGATCGGTATGCAAGATGCGTCTCTTTATTACTATTTTCCGTCCAAAGAAGCGTTAGTGCTTGAAGTGCTCCACATTGGCACCAGCGAAGCTGAAGATGCGGTGGCCACCGCGGTTGCTGCGATTGATGCAAATGCGGAACCGCTCGAGGCGCTTCGCCTCGCGATCGTCGCGCATGCGAAGTCAGTGCTTGGCATGGGGGACTATCCTCGCGCTAACGTGCGTAACTTCGGGCAGTTGCCCGCTGAAATTCGTTCTGAGCATCAGGCCGAGCAGGCTCGCTACGGTCGGACCTGGAAAGCCTTGATCGAGAGGGCGATGTCCGCAGGTGTTATCAGGACCGATCTAGATCCCAGTGTGGTCCGAATGCTGATCCTTGGCGCGATGAACTGGGGGCCAGAATGGTTTAAGACAGAAGGCGCGCTTAGCTCGGACCGGGTGGGCGAACAAATGGCAAGTTTGGTGATGGAGGGCTTGGTCCCTCGCCAAGAGCGTGGCCATCCAGCCAAGGCGAAGAATGACTGAAGCTGCAGTTCTTTGGACGCTGAGGATGATGGCCATTTCATTCTGGGCTTTGGTGGATCCTTAAGCCTGACCACAGAATCCAGACCAAAGCCTAGTTGTGAGTTCGAGAACACAGAAAAGACAACAACAAATTCGACAGACAACAAAGACGACAACAAAGACAGCGATAGGGGTTGAGAGAAGGGAATGGCTGAATGATATCAACACGAGACGCAATCAACGAAGCGGGCGAAAGGTTTGATGCGATTGTTATAGGTGCAGGCGTGTCTGGTATCTACCAAATCAAACGCCTTGTTGACCTAGGATTGCGAGCCATTGTTCTGGAAGCTGACGATGACTTAGGCGGCACTTGGTATAGAAATCGTTACCCCGGCGCTCGCTTCGATTCGGAGAGCTACACCTACGGCTACTCCTTTTCCCAAGAACTGCTAGATGAGTGGCATTGGAAGGAACGTTATTCGGGCCAACCAGAGAATCTCAAATACCTAAATTACGTTGCCGATAAATTCGATCTGCGTCGCCATATCCAGTTCAACACTCGGGTGTCGGCCATGCAATGGCATGAGGTCGCCTGCGCATGGACTCTGCGTCTTGAAAGTGGGAGCGAGATGGTGGCCCCGCTTGTAATCTGCGCGATCGGTCCGCTGTCTATGCCCACATTGCCGAACATTGAGGGTATGTCCAAGTTTACGGGCCCCTCTTTTCATACCTATCATTGGCCCAAGGCGCCGGTAGCGATGACCGGGCAGCGCGTGGGCATTGTTGGCACGGGTGCCACCGGCATTCAGGTCATTGGCGAGATCGCTGACAAAGTGGGGTCATTGACGGTCTTTCAGAGACGTCCCAACTGGAGCGCGCCACTTAACAATTCCCCAATCTCTGACGAAGAAATGGCCTCCATTCGAGCCAGGTACAAAGAGATCTTCGCAACGTGCCAAACCACACCCGGCGGTTTCGAACATGTGCCAGACCGGCGAGGGTTTTGGAAAGTTTCGCGAGAAGAGCGGTTGGCTCTCTGGGATGCGTTGTACGATCAGCCCGGGTTTTCGATTTGGCTGCGCAACTTCACAGAGATCTTCACGGACGAAGCGGCAAACAAGGAATTCTCCGAATACATCGCCGAGCGTATTCGGCAACGTGTTCATGATCCCAGGACGGCTGAAAAACTCATTCCCAAAGACCATGGCTTCGGTGTTCAGCGACTGCCTATGGAGACCCACTATTTTGAAGCATTCAATCGGCCCAACGTGCGCCTTGTGGATATCAGCGAGTCACCCATCGTTCGAGTCACTGAGACAGGCATCGAGACCGTGATCGAACACCACGAGCTGGATCTTCTAGTTTATGCCACTGGGTTTGATGCGATTACGGGGGGCTATGACAGAATCGATATCCAAGGGGTAGACGGCGCGACGTTAGCGGATCATTGGCGAGACGGACCGTCCACTTACCTTGGCACTCTGGTCCACGGGTTTCCGAATCTGCTGATGATCGCGGGGCCACAAAGTGGTTCGGCCTCCACTAATTTTCCTAGAGCGATCGAAGCTCACGTAGATTGGATTACAGACCTCATCGCGTATGTGCGAAATCAAGGATTGAGACGAATCGAAGCGACCGCCTTGTCTCAATCTCAATGGCATCAACATGTCAAAGATATGTACGAAGCCGTCCTGATGCGCAAGGCAAAGGGTTGGATGACCGGGTACAACTCGAATGTTGAAGGGCACGAGGAAGGCACCATTCGGTATCTGGTCTACAACGGCGGCGCACCCAAATACAACCGAACCTTAGCTGAAGCGGCAGCGGCCGGATATCCAGGCATTGCCCAATCGTAGTGCGTAACGCGAGCGCCTATTGTGGGGCTGTTTGGTGCCTTCTTTGGATCACGCCGCTTCATCCGATGGAGGGTGAATTGGGTTGCAAGATATGTGGCCCGGGATGAGCTATGCCCTAGGCATGGCTGCAACGCGCTGACTGTGTGATGCCCAGCCTTGCCAAAATTGCGAGGGTTTAAGGACCTTCACGCGGACGAGAATGATGGGCTTGGCATCGACTGTCGAACATTGCAGCCGCATTATTCGACCAATAAGGGGAGACACAATGAACGATTTGGGCGAAGCCCGTTTAGCGGGCAAAGTGGCCATAATCACTGGGGGCGCGAGAGGGCAGGGAGAAGCAGAGGCTCGTCTCTTTGCCTCGCATGGCGCCCAGGTTGTGGTTACTGATGTGTTGGCGGAGCAGGGCCAAGCCGTGGCAGAAAGCCTCGGAGATCAGGCGATTTTTGTGCTTCATGATGTCTCGTCCGAGGCGGACTGGGCGGACGTGATCGAACACACCCTCCATCGGTTTGGCCGAGTGGACGTGCTGATCAATAACGCTGCGATCTCCAAACCATTGAAACTCGAAGACACGACGACGGCGACTTATCGACAGATCATTGATGTCAACCAGGTGGGTGTTTTTTTGGGGATGCGCGCCGTGCTGGGTCCGATGAAGCAGGCTGGAGGCGGCGTTATTATTAATGTGGCATCGGTCGCCGGCCTGCAAGGCACGTCAACGCTGTTCGCATACACAGCGTCAAAATGGGCGGTGCGGGGCATGTCTAAATCTGCTGCGCTCGAGCTTGCGCGTTATAACATCAGGGTCAACGTGATTAACCCTGGGGTGATTGATACCCCGATTAACCACGATAATCCGGACAGAATGAATCAAGTGTTGGTGCAGACGACACCGCTGAGGCGGATGGGCGATCCATTAGAAATTGCTGAAGCCGCGCTTTTCATCGCCTCTGATGCCGCTCGGTTTGCTACGGGCGCAGATTTCACGATTGACGGCGGTATGTCGATTTAAGCTGGGCTTGTTCATGATACGCTCTCAGCGCGGCACGGCGAATGAAAGCGTGGCTCGAATCGAGCAACGTTGGTGGATTTTTGGCGCAGCGTTCGTGCGTGACGACGAAATCGTAGAATGCGTGGCTTGAAGATCATCGGAAAGGAAGCGTTTGAAAAGGCGCTCTAAACCTTAAATTTTTGGAGAAGGATATGGGTGAAGCTTGGATTATTGATGCGGCTCGAACACCGCGCGCCATTGGCAAACAAGGCAAGGGGGCCTTATGGGAAATTCACCCTCAAAAATTGTTATCCACGGTCCTCAAAGCGCTTGTTGAGCGTAATGGACTCAATACTGAGGATGTCGATGACGTGGTCATGAGCTGCAGTAGCCAAATTAAAAAGCAAGCGCAATGTATCGGTCGTATGGCGGCGCTGGACGCTGGCTATTCCATGCGAGCGTCCGGTGTCACGCTCGATCGGTTCTGTGGCGGTGGTATCTCTGCCGTCAACATGGGGGCTGCGTCGATCATGAGTGGCATGGAGGATCTGATTATCGCGGGTGGGGTCGAAATGATGTCCTATGTTGCCGCTGAGGGTATCCCAACACCGCTGGACGCACACAATGAGGATTTGCGCAACGCGCATCCGCAAACGCAGGTGGGGATTGCTGCGGACATCATTGCCACCGAAGAGGGTTTCTCGAGGGAAGCGTTAGACGCATTTTCGGCAACGAGTCAGCAACGAGCGGGCGCTGCCATCCAGGCGGGGGCATTTGATAAGAGCCTGGTGACCGTCCGCCATCCAGATGGAAGTGTTGCCCTAGATCATGAAGAATTCCCCCGACCGCAAACGACGGCTGAGCTGCTCGCGAATCTGGAACCCGTGTTTGATAAGTATATGGATCTGCCCTTCTACGATTCAGGGCTGACGTTCAGGGAGATGGTAGCCAAGAAGTGGCCTGGACTTGAAATCAAACACGTTCATCACGCGGGGAGCTCGTCTGGCGTGGTCGACGGTGCCGGTGCCTTGGTGCTCGCGTCACCCGAATATGCCAAAGCGCATGGCCTGAAGCCTCGTGCTCGCATCAAGGCCATGGCGAACATGGGGCATTCGCCTGAGTACATTTTGAATGCGCCCGTCGATGCAGCGAAGAAAGTGCTCTCGAAAGCCGGTATGACGCTCGCGGATATCGATCTCTTTGAAGTGAACGAGGCATTCGCGGTCGTGCCTGTGAAGTTTATGCGCGACTTAGGTGTGGATCACGACAAGCTGAATGTGAATGGCGGCGCCATCGCGCTCGGTCATCCCATCGGCGCAACGGGTGCGATGTTGATTGGCACGGCGCTTGATGAACTCGAGCGCCGAGGGCAGGCCAATGCCCTGATCACGATGTGTGCTGCCGGCGGGATGGCGCCTGCGGTGGTAATCGAGCGGATGTAGTTTCAAAGGGCGCTGGGCAAGATATGCCCGGCGCTGTCTTCTCTATGATCGACCGTGAATCAGAGCCTAACCCAACCCGTCTCAACGTCTTGAAGCGCTGTATCGTAGCCCAGCTCGCCCGGAAGCAACAGTTCCCGGGATTCATGATCAACTCTCACGCGCTCGAAATCCTGCTGTGCCCCGAGAAACTCAAACACACTGTTCGTCGTCTCATGCTTGGTTAGATTCTTCAGCATTCGCAGTGTGGGCGTCATTAAATTCATCTCTTTAGCGTCAAAGGCGTCAAGGATGGCTTGGGGTGACATCCAGGCAGAGTCAACCAGCTCCTGCTGATCGTGGACCGCGTCGCTGCCATCCTCGCAAGCGGCAATGAAGAATCGAGCATCAAATCTTCGTGGCGAACCAAGCGGTGTGATCCAGCGAGCCACCAGATGAAGTCGAGACGCATCGGGTCTCTGTTGCCACTCCTCGAGCAGCTGATCGAAGGACACGTCGCCAGCATTGAGACGGTTTCTGCCCTCCGTCAGGGCGTCTTGGCTTAAAGACCTCCTTCCCTCCGACCCCATGGCCATGAGCTCGCCGCATTCTTCGAAACACTCTCGGATACCGGCCACGTAGTAGGCCCGGTCTTCATGCGGACGCTCGGCCGTTTGGACCCTGCCGGGGATATCCTCTCTCACTCGACCCGAGACCTCCGCATGAAAATCGGCTTCGTCGACGGCGCCGCCAGGAAAGACCCACATCCCTCCCGCGAAAATAGTCTTGGCGTGCCGTTGCATCATCAGCACTTGGAGCTCATCCGTATCCCGAATGAGCATGACGGTTGCTGCAGGGCGGATGGGTACCTGCGCAGGATCAAAATCCTCAGACATGAAAAACCTTACTGATTGTCGCTAGGCGTCAAGCGCCAGCATCACAGAGACGCTGCGCGAGCGCGCATCAGCACGTGAGGCGCGCAGCGCATGTGCGCGCTGTTAGGCGCCCATGACATCGAGCACTTCGGGTAATGCCTTGACGAACCTCTCAACGTCTGGGAGTAAACCTGTGCTGACCCGTGACCAGTGCGTGTAATCCTGATAGATCCCGCGAATCAGAATACTGCGTTTGGCCATCTCTTGACGGAAAGTCTCGGCATTGAGATCGCCTAGATCAATAAACACGAAGCTGGTTTGTGATGGGGCAGGCTTAAGGCCATGGGTCCGCGCCGCATCATTAATCATTTGCCGGGCTTCGATAATTCTCGACTTCGAGTAATTGAGGAAATCAAAATCGTTATAGGAAGCAACTGCCGCTGCTACCCCGGCTTGATTCATTGAGTAATTTCCCAGCCCGTAACGCATCATCGACTCGATCTTTTCTGGCGCTGCCATCATGTAACCAACCCGCAATCCCGCCATGCCGTAGATCTTGCTGAAAGTCTTGGCAACATAGACATCGTGGCCCTCATTGATGAGATCCACCATGGAATTGGCCTCAGGGTCATCGGTAATTTCGTTGTAGGCCTCGTCAACTAACACGGTGCACTTCTTCGATGCTTTGATGCAGAACTCACGTAAGGCTGACGCGTCTGACATGATCGCGGTTGGGTTGTTCGGGTTACAAATCTGAACCATCGACACATCGGGTGTTATGGCGTTGTAGAGCGCGTCCAAATCAACAGAGAGATCGACAGTTTTGGCGATGCGCTTGAGTTCTCCTCGGCCATGGCGCAGTGCAGATTTAGTGGTGGTATCCCAAAAGAGATCGGGGCCGAGCACTTTCCCTTGTTGGAGTTTTTCAAGCGCGAGATAGGTCAACACGCCGGAAGATCCTGAACTGAGATCGATATGGTCACGAGTGAGGTTGTTGCGTTCCGCGATCATATCTTTAAGTCGAGTGAGTGAATCGCCGATGTAGTAGGCGCCCTTCTTCGTGGCATCCAGCATGGCCGTGATTGCTGCAGGACTGGGCCCATACGGATTTTCGTTGGCATTCAGTTTGGCAATGCCCGACGCGGGTCCGTAATTAAGCATGGCATTGCTGGCAATGGCTCCGGGAAAAGACACTAACTGGCCGCTCGCAACTGCGGCCGCGCCCAACGTTGAGCGACCTAAGAAATTTCTTCGAGACCATGTGGTTGGCATGATTGTCCTCCTGCTTGGTAAAGGAATACGGTGCTTGGTCTGCTTTTGACTGTGGCTCTAATGTAGTGCCTTTCGGGGGGCTTGGCTAGCCGTCATTTATTCGCTTTAAGACGCTTCTGGAATTAGCCAACGAGAGGCCTTTATCGGTGTGCGCCAGCGTATGCAGGCAGAGGCCAAGCGCATCGCCGTGTGCCCAGTGCAGGCGCTGCTAAATTAATTTGTTCAGCATGCTTGCGGCGACAATGATCAAGTAAAGACCAAATGCGCGCTTGAGGTGAAGTTCCTTCATCCGCTGAGCCAGTCGAGCGCCCCAAGGGCTGGTGAACATCGTCATCACGGAAATGGCGATCAAGGCAGGGATGTGGATATAGCCCACGGCACCCCAGGGCAGTTCGCTTGGGTCGTTCAAGCCTAGCAATAAAAAGCCCAAGGTGCCTGGGATTGCGATGATGAAGCCCACCCCGGCTGCAGTCGCAACGGCTTGATGAACACGTCTACCGCAGACCACCATCGTGACCACAAAGGGTGTGCCCCCACCGATCCCAAGGAGCGATGAAAATCCGCCTAACACGCTGGCTAGGGCTGCTAGGCCCAAGCCGCTGGGTAGCGACCACGGATCTGTTTTACGTTCAAAGTATTGGGGGAATATAAAGTACACCGAATACACCAACACCCCGATGGCGAAGACGAGAATCAGCGTCTGAGAGTCCATCTTTGAGGCGAGCCAAATGCCACCGCAAACGCCTAAGACAAGCCATGGCGCCCAGGCTTTCAGCACGCTGAAATCGACCAGACCATTTTTTCGATGGGTCTGTACCGCTCTTATGGAAGAAACAATGATGCTCGCGAGCGAGGTTCCTACCGCGGTGTGAACCATCGCTTCGTACTCGCCAGTGAAAATGGGCAGGATCGCGATCAGCGTTGGCACAATAATAAATCCACCTCCAACGCCGAAGAGGCCAGTGGTCACGCCAGCCACTGCGCCTGCCGCGAGTAGACTGACTAGCATAACGATGACGTTGGGATCGATCATTGACTCAACAACTCAAGCGCAAACTGAAAATAGTTAATGTGACGGGTTGTGCCTGTAATGCAGTTGGCTCATGTTAGTGCCAGGCGGCACCGCCGGAACACGTTGCGACTGAACAGGGTACAAAATAAGGCGTACATTGAGGCTTTTGCCGACCTTTGATCGTGCCAACGCAGCGCATAACCCTGCACACTTTGTAACGCCTGCTTCAGCGCGGGCTCACTATAGAGGGTCCATTCTGTCGCTTCAATAGCCAAAAAGGCAGTCGCCTGACTAAGGGATCCAAACGGCAAGCCCGTGTGGCTTTTTAGTCGGACGCCCGTCGAATGGACGTTCGCGATGTTTGAATCATTAAGGACCGTTGTCGCTTTCGCGTCTTCTTCCGCACGCCTATGGACCCCCCAGCGCTTGATGCCCCATGGGTGCCAAACTAAAAATACGGTCGCAAATATCGGCCCGTTTCAGTGCCCTTCATCCTGGTCAGTTGCGCGGGCGTCCCAGAGGCAATCACGGCGCCGCCCTCAGGACCGCCCCCCGGGCCAAGATCAATAATCCAATCTGATGTGCGGATGACGTCAAGGTTATGCTCAATGACAATCACGGAATTACCAGCGTCTACCAACCGATTAAGCACCACGAGCAATTTTTGTACGTCGTCAAAATGAAGTCCCGTGGTGGGCTCGTCGAGGATGTAACATGTGCGGCCGGTGGCTAATTTGGAGAGCTCTCTGGCGAGCTTGATTCTCTGCGCTTCTCCGCCCGAAAGCGTCGTGGATGGCTGCCCCAAGGCAAGATAATCGAGCCCGACATCGACCAGTAGTTGTAATTGGTTGAGTATTTTTGGGTGCTCTGAAAAATGTTCGACGGATTCCGCGATGGTCATGT
>CAYZUV010000018.1:5473-20135 GCA_964481245.1 uncultured Pseudomonadales bacterium | reverse complement strand
AGATAAAGCCAAAGAGCGAGATACCGTCGATGGAAAGCCCAACATAATTGGTGAGATACAACGCACCCATGAAAGCCACGGGGACGCCAACGCTCACCCAAAAGGCCAGCACCGGGCGCAAGAAAAGCGCAAGCAATAGCAACACCATCAAAAAGCCTTGTCTCGCGCTATCGAGCAATGTCGCGAGACGGTCTTTTAGCAATCGAGAGTTATCATTCCAAACGGTCAACTGAACCCCGTCGGGCAGCTGCTTGGCCGAGGTATCTAGGTATGCCATCACCGCATTGGTGATCTGCAAGATATCCTGACTGCCAATTCTTGATACTCGGATGATGGCCGCTGGCCGGCCATCAAATCGGAGTGACTGATCCGTATCTTCGAATCCATCGACCACTTGCGCAACGTCACTCAAATAGACGCGACTGCCATCGGGTCTTGAGAGTAAAACCAGGCGTTCAAACTCCTCGCCCCAATACACTTGTCCTTTGGTTCGCAGCAAAATCTCGCCGTCTTCGGTTTTGATTGCGCCGCCTGGCAGGTCAAGCGAACGCGCCCGAACGGCCTGTGCCACAGTTGAAAACGTCAAACCGTATCGCTGCAGGTCAGATTCGGAGACTTCGATGGAAATCTCATAGGGTCTTGTGTTGATCAAGGCGACCTGGGTGATGGCGGGCAGTGCCGCGATCTCATCGCGCACGCGCTGCCCAAGCACTTTCAGAGTGCGCTCATCCTCCGGCCCAGTGATTGCAAGATCAATCACCGGTCTAACACTGGTGACGAGATTAATAATGGGCTGCTCGGTTTCCTCGGGGAGCGTGTCGAGTGAGTCGACCCGATTCTTCACATCATCGAGCGCTCGATTTTCATCCGCATCTTCGAACAGCTCCACGGACACTGTGCACACGCCCTCATTCGCAACAGAACGGATTTCTTTGACCCCCTCTATACCGTCCAGTTCTTCTTCAACCCGGATGCACACCCCTTGCTCGACTTCTTCCGGGGCCGCGCCTAGGTAGGGAATACTGACCGTTACGATGGGGACGTCAATATCAGGAAAGGACTTCTGAGGCATCGTCAGCACCGCTGACAATCCCGCAAGCACGATTAAGATCAGGAGTAAATTGGCGGCAATGTGGTTCGTTGCAAACCATGCAATGACACGATCCATAGGCCGTTACCCCGCCACCGATTGACGACGCACCAGCATGCCTGGCATGGCCGAGGCCAGCCGCGAAAGACAAACCCAGTCTCCGACGGAGAGCCCATCATTGATGTAGACCCAGTCACCTTGCGCGCGCAAGACGTTCACCGATCGTTTTTCCAATCGATCGGCCTGGTCAACGACATAGACTTCATTGGGTGAGATCAGCGCGGCTCTCGGCAATCGCACCACATTGGGTTGCACCGCGCCCGAAATCTCTGCATCAACAAACAGACCGACCGCGAGGGGCGTGTCGCCGCCATAGGGGTCTGCCACTCGCGCCACCAATTGAATCATGCGTGTCTTGGGATCGAGCTCCCCTTCGGTTCGAACAATGTCTCCGCGCCATTGATGGGACTCACCGGCAAACTGCGCCGTGAGCGTGACTTCGGGCTGCCGTTGCCACAGACGCCCATCACGTAAAGAGACCTCGAGAAAAGCCAGTTCCTCATCTTTGATGGGCAATCGAACTTCGGCGTAATCAATTGCGTACAGTCTCGCGACTGAACTCCCCCGATTCAGAAACTGCCCTTGGTCAACTTGCTCTGTCCGAACACGGCCTTCGAAAGGGGCCTTGAGCACCGTTCGGTCCAAATCTCTCTCCGCCGCGGCCAACCTTGCATTGGCTTCTCGCTCGGCAGCCTCAGCAATTTGCAATCGGTTTCGGGCGTCATCCTCCAGCGTTTGACTCGTGGACTGCTTTTTCGACAAGTCGAGCTGCCGCTGATAGTTCTTCCTCGCGGTGGCGAGCTCACTGTTTGATCGCTGAACTTGAGCTTTGGCTTGCTCAAGAGCGATTTCGTAGTCCAATGGATCAATCTTTAGGAGCACCTCGCCCTCATTGAAGAATCCACCGGTAACCATCGCCGGCGATAATTCGATGACCCGACCCGACACCTCGGCGATGAGTTCTGTCTCGCTGCGCGGCATGACCGTCCCACGGGCATAGGCTTTGAATTCATGGTCGCTCGGGGATGCCTGAAGCACGCGAACCAGGGGCGGCTTAGCATCGGGTGCTTGAGGCTTGATCTTTGGCCCGGTCGATAGCAGCGCAAAACAGATCAAAAACCCGAAGACACTAATAAAGACTGGAATCAGCTTGTCCTTGAGGAGTTGCAACTTGAACACCCATGCCCCCTTACTGACGATGGATTGGACGCTATGTTCGGATACGAGACGTGACTCGTTTTGGGTCTTCTCTCACCGCCAACAATTTTCCGGTCAGAGGGTCAGACTCATATCACCAGACACTGGCAGCCGAGACTTCAATCTTTTTTATCGATAAGCCGGTGCGTTCGATCACAGCCTTGGGTTCCCTTTTGCCTCACAGGGCACATTTGGGCCCAAGGTTGTTCGAGCGAACTCGGGCTTGAAAGCAACGCGAGACCAGTTGTAACAGACTGTCTGGCGCTAAGCTCCCGCGCATTCTACGGACTCTGGGTCTTAGGCGAAAGCCAACATCCAATCAGAGCCATTCAAAGTCAGTCCCTCGCAGGCTCTCATGAATCCCCGAGGGTCGAGGGCCACATTTCGAGCAGGCCCGCTTAGCCTGTCTACGTCGCTTCGGTGCTTATCAGTCGCGGGGTTCCCTCAACATCAATGCGGATCACTGCGACCTGGCCAAATGCTTGCCCCAGACGAACCCCTTCTTCCTGATTCAACCCAAGCACCAAATAGCTCGGTTCGTACCAGTCTCCGTGCTGATCCATGCTGTGACCCACAAAATAATTCAGTCTTGCCGCTTCAATCTGGCTGAGGAGGCGCATTTGATCATCCAAATTTTCCCCCTCATCCCGACGCTGACTTCCGGGGTTGTAAGCGGTTAACCAGATGGCCTCTTCAACGCCAAAGCTGAGTAAAAGTAACCCTAACCCCTGATGAGTTTCGTCAATCTCGAAGCGAATCGGAGGGTCATCCTCAATCACGTACTCCGACGATTGATAGCGGGCTCGAAGATCTTGATCCATAGTCTGTTCGCTCGTTCACTCTGCTGGCCATTGTATGCCACACCCGACATGGAGGGCTTCTTTCACCACCCTCTGTCACTACCTTCTGTCACCACCCTCTGCCACCACCCCTGCCGATTGGTTTGGGCTCTTCTAACCAGTTTGTTACCATCAACCTCCACCAGTTACTAAAAGGTCTGAAGCCTCCAAAATTCATGCTCTGTTCAGCCGACCGACTCTAGGTGCCCATTGAGCACTGACGCATCAAACGCTTCGTTACAGGTTAAATTCGCGCGCACAGATCGTGCGCTCTTGTTGTTGGTGCTGAACATTGCGATGTCCGCCTTTTTAATCCATCACCTGGTGACCCACTATCCACTCAACGTGCCAACCAATGGACTCACAGTCCTCTTTGAGACTGCGTCGTTCGTATCGGTCTTTCTCATGTTCGTTGGCGCAACCCTAGTCAAGGTCACGCTGGCGGCGCGCTCAACGCTGCTCGTGGCTCTCTTTACCCTACAACTTGGCAACCTACTCGATGCCGCCAATTTATTTTTCCCAAACGCCAGCGACCGCTATTGGGCCATCGGCGACGCACTCACCTTCTCTGGTGAGATCCTCCTGGCATTCGTCGTGTTTCAGTTTGTGCGACTCACGAATCAACTGGCGAATCTCGACCCACTAACGCGACTTTACAACCGAAGCTACCACATGCGCCGACTAGGCGAATTCTTGAAGCAGTCAGCGGCCTCAGGTGATCCGGTCACCGTGATTGCCATTGATCTCGACCATTTCAAGCACATCAACGATGTCCACGGTCATGGCTTCGGTGACCAAGTCCTCATTCAGCTCGCAGACACGATCGCAGAATTTCGATCCGAGACAGATCTCATTTCCAGAACGGGAGGCGAAGAGTTCGAAATCGTCGCACGACGACTCGATGAGCCAGCCGCCGTTCGATTGGCTGAGGCGATTCGTACAAAAATATCGGCGCTGCACTTCGAACAAGGCGCCAAAGTCTCTGCCAGCCTAGGCGTTGCGGTGAGTCATGCGAACGAAGCTTTATCATCTCTACGCCAACGCGCAGATGCTGCGGCCTATCAAGCCAAGCAAACAGGCAGAAATCGCGTGCAGTTGGCGCCCTGATTTGGCGTTTTCCGCGTCAACAACCCGCACTAACATCGCCGCTAAAAACACTGCCGACCTTCACGAATGGCTTAGTGCGTCATCCACAACTCGGCCGAGGGTAAAGCCTTCAGGTCACTCGCTGGGTCGCAGCGACGCGATCAGCGAAGCATAACTTGTGAAGCCGGTCACAGGTTCTAGATGTTGACGCCACAGCGCGTTGAAGCGTTCGATAACGGTCTCACTGAACTGAAATTCTCCAACTCGACCGGCTCTGACTTTCGCGCTGTCACTGCCCTCTGGCAGCCCCTCCTGTTCAGAATGCGCCCGGAGCATGGCGTCATCAAATCGATCTTTATACCGTTGCATGAACTCGAGCGAACTGTGCTCAAGCGTGATCGCCATGAGTTCGTCGTCCACTGCAATCCCTGAGAACTCCGCGATCTTGCGAACCGTCCCCTCGTGGTCGTCTCGCATGTGCTCGTAACAGAGTAACAATACATTCTCATCGTTTCGATGCGGCCACCAATTGGCAAAGTGCTTGAAGTATCGCGCCTCTTTGGTGCCAGCAAGCACAAACGCCTCTGGATCCACTGCACCCACTTCAAGGTACCAGCCCTCCATGAATTTAAAGGCTGAGTAAGCAGCGTCGAGCGGATCTCGAATGACATTGATGTATCGGGCGCCGCCGGGCAACTGATCGTATTCGAGATGACTTTTAAAGCCCCTGGGGACAGCCTTTTGCTCCGCATTAAGGTCAATGTCCAACCGCCCGCCCATCTCGATCCAAGGGACCACTCGAGAGATATCGTCGAAATCCATATCGCCGCGAGTTCGCAGCGTGTGGAATATTTGCTGAGTCCAAGTGGTGCCTGATTTGCCAAAAGGCGAAATAATGACGTCTGTGGGGCGGGGCTTGTAGCTTTTGATGCTGTCAGTGATTTGTTTCAAGTTAAATGTCTTGCCCTGAATCTCGCTCAATTCCTCAAGACTTCTGGCTCTTCGTTTTTGCGTCACCGCTCACCTCCCTTGCAACCGAGCTCGGAGTATATTCACTCACGCGCGCCTTGTGGAGGCGCTCGACCTGCGAGCCGAGCCGCAAGGTCTAGCGAGACCACACACTCAGCCTAAAGAGGATGAGACGCATCGGCCGCGGGCCTGATTGAGGCGCTTTGGTGGGCGGCAGTTGCGGGTCCACAAGACCAGCGCCCCACTTCGCGGCTCGATCAAAGGTGCAATCCCCCGGAAGCCCAAGCCTGCCAGTTCTGATCATTTTTGAAGAAGGCCGGGAGCCCAAGCACCAAGGGTATTGCGGTGAATCGCATCTCAAAGCAGCTTTGGTGCCCACCCGTTGGAACGTCAACATTGATCGGAGGACTTCTAACTGCCCCCTGATCAGCCACTCCCCTTGGAGCGCGCCCAACTAGGGACGCAAAGAATGCGCAGGGGGCGCGCCTCACCCCCGCCTAAAAGGTATCTGGATCTCGACGTACGGCATCGGCGCGATTCAGGATGTCGGTCAACTCGACCGTAGGGATGCGCTTTAAATTCGAATACATCATGGCCATGCGCTGGTTGTTCCCGAGCGTCGACTGATGACGGTGGAGAAAAGCCCAATAAAGACTGTTAAAGGGACAGGCATCTTCCGAACTTCTCTCATCGATATTGTAAGTACAGCCCTGACAATAATCGCTCATCCGCTGAATGTATTTGCCCGAGCTGACATAGGGTTTACTCGCAAGGAAGCCACCATCCGCATACTGACTCATCCCTCGAGTATTGGGCATCTCCACCCATTCGATCGCGTCAATAAACACGCTCAAGTACCATTCATCGACTGCATCAGGGGCGACTCCCAGAAGCAGAGCGAGATTTCCCGTCACCATGAGACGCTGTATGTGGTGCGCATAGGCGTATGCCCTCGTCTGCTCGACCACTTGGGCCACGCAGCGCATCTTGGTCTCGCCGGTCCAGTAAAAGGCAGGCAAGGGGCGATCATTGGCCAACGCATTCGTTTGCCCATACTCAGGCATTTGCGAGAGATAGATACCTCGCACGTATTCGCGCCACCCCATCACCTGACGGATGAACCCCTCAACGGACGCGAGTTCATAGGTGACAGGGTCTTGCTCATAGGCTTTTAACACCTCCCCAATCAGCCATTGGGGGGTCACCATCTTGCAGTTCAAAGCGAACGAAATCCGCGCGTGGTAAAGCGCCCAATCTCGATCCGTCATCGCGTCCTGATAGCGACCGAACAAAGGTAGCAACCGTGCAACAAAGTCTTGAACCAACGCCTCGGCTTGAGCCACCGTCACTGGCCAAACGAGCTGCGCTTGCGCCACGCCCCAGGTTTGAATCCTGTGCCTCGCCAATCGTTCGTCGACTTTCTGTGTATCATTCTCAAATAACAGAGGTACTGGCGGCGACCAGGATTTAGGCAACTTCTTGCGGTTTTCTTGATCGAAATTCCAGCGGTCTCCAACCGGCTGCCCACCCGACATCAGAATGCCCGTTTTCTTTCGCATTGATCGGTAAAATTGCTCCATGCGTCGGGATTTTCCATCGGCGAAGAAGGCTTCAACTTCAGCCTCGCTGAGCAAAAAGTGTTCTGTCTCAACGCCATCACTAGGGCAACCTAACGCTTCGCTCATCGCCCGCAGCTGGACTCGCAATCGGTATTCATCAGGTCGCTGGTATTCAAACCTGTCAAGCCTATGCTCTGTCATCACCTGCTTGACGAGAGCCTCAAGATCATCGAACTGCACGGTTTGATCTAAGGTGAGATGACACACTCGATGCCCGCGATCACTAAGCTCTTGACCGAAATGCGCCATCGCGAGAAAGAAGGCTTGGACCTTCTGCACATGATGGGTGACATACGATGCTTCTTGCGGTAATTCGGCGATCAGATAAAGCACATGAGCCTCAACCGAAGCAAACCAAGGGTGATTGGCATTCAATTGGTCGCCAAGGATCAACCGCAATGTAGGGGTAGATGCATGCATCCTACTGATACGTTGCGAGAAGCGCTCTAGACGAATTACGCTCGTCGTCGGCTCACAGTCTACGCACTCATAGCTAAAGACGTTTCAAGACCGCCCCATCAACGCCCATCCAATCGCCATCGCAGGTGATGAGGGCGGCAGATGAGCCATCGTCCGAACTTTGGCGTCAAGCAGCTCCGCGCGCGGAATGACGCTCGAGCCCTCGGGCTTTGAACCCTGATGCGTCGCCCGCCACGGACACACAGAAACGGGGGCTAGATATTCACAACCTCTTTAGATTTCAGCGTCTGCCGGTGCGCTGGTTGATAGGTCGCAATGAGTGCCCGCCGCCGATTCGCTGTTTGATTCTGATCGGAGCCGTGAACTAAAAATGGATCAAAAAAAAGCGCATCACCAGCGCTCATCTCAAAATGAACGACCGACGCTAAATCGAAACATTGGGGATCGGTGTAAAAACCAGCAAGCGCGGAGCCATCTTGCTTGCCGGGCAACGCACCTAACAAATGACTTCCTCGAATCCCGCGTAAGCAGCCGGATTCTCGGGGCGCGTCATCGAGCGCCACCATCACATTCGGCATGTTCTGCACGTCATCGGCATCATGCATCCAATAAGGTGCATCTTGATGCCAATCGAAACCGCCGCCATACCCGACCTTGAAATTCAGCTTGTCCGTCCACAGCGAGAGCGCATCACACTTCAAAATGGACGCAACCGCGGCAACCAAGGATGGATGGCGCACTAACGCTGCGATCGCCGGCACGTAATCAGAGATCGGCTCGACCACCCGAAGCTGAGGCTTCGGCGAGATTGCTTGGCACTCAAACTCGAACTGCAGCGTCCGGTGAGCGAGATCCATAAAAGGACGATCGCCGAGCGTGTAAGACCGACCAAAATGCCGGCTCTCCTCGACCAAATCGATCTCAGCGGCATCCAACGCCTCATTGATCCGTTGGAGATCAGTTGACGCAATTTGCTGACGCCGAACGAGGTATCCGTCTCTTTGATAGCGATCAAGCTCCTCTTGAGACAGTGCCGTCATGGTCTCGGCTCGTCCGCCCAGTAATCGATCACTTCAACGTTGCACCGTTTGACTCTCAAATTAGAACTCGTGTCAGCGAACGACCGCCGAGCCCCAGGCGCCAAAGGCGAATCTTCACCAATGGCGAGCACCGTACCTCGCTCAATCACGAGGCCGAAGTCGTCTTTCCACAATGTTTCCAAAACCACCCGTGATACGCGTGTGGTACCGGTATTTTGAACTTCGCCCTGCATTTCAATGGTCTCCCCCTGCCTTGTACAACTCATCATGTTGGCGGTAACACGGGTTCGGACGACCTCCCGTTGAACAGGGGCCTGCTCAAGGTGACTCACCTCCTGCACAGGAGAGGGATCACGAAGCCAAAAATACACTGCGCCCACCAATGCGACGATCGCAGCAATAATCCAGCCCTGGTAATCGTGGCTCATCGATCCGCCTCGGATTCTAGCGACCGCGCCATCAGCAACACCTGCTTTTGGCCGGCCTCGGTTGCCTGCTCCCCAATACCCTGAAACCCTAATCCCTCATGGAACACAATGGATCCAGGATTAGGGGGTGACAAGTTAACTTCACAACAGACTCGCTCCCTCTGGGCGCCATGCGCCTCAGCAAACACTCGTTCGTACAAGATCGTCCCGACGCCCTGCCTTCGATGGGTCGGGCTTACCACAATGCGATCCAAATAATGGAACGTATCGAATTGCCGCTCGAACCACCGATAATTCAAACTATCGTAGGGTTTTCCGGGTCCCATCACGAGCGCAAAACCCACTAGGAGGTCTGCCTCGTCGACGACCGACCAGGCGCCGTCGGCCATATCAACCAACGCTTCGAGCTGGGGTTGCGTCAACGCATTCACATGGGGCGTATTGTCGTTATTGAGCTGCAAAACCGACCCAATCATCGGCTCAGAGATCGGTTGGATTGCGAATTTTGCTCGAGGCACTCGCTGCATAGGATCCATCTTCCACAATTGAAAACGTCGCTGTTTAGTCTTTTAGCCTGTTCACTCGGTCAACCCCTTAAATGCCAACACACCCAAGTGAGGGCTCCAGCAGCATCGAACGGGCGCACACACGCCCATGCTTCGATGATCAAGCCGCAGCATTCGACCTTAGCAAAACCCTGCGCCGCTTCGACCACGTCAAGGGACCATCGTCATGATACGCCATCCGATCAAGAGGAATCTCATAAGCCACAGCTCAAACTCAAAGGATTCTTAGTCCCTAAGCCTCTCCTTCGCCGTCTATCGCTCGACGTCACGAGTTCAAAACTGGTCGCCACCCGTTTGGCACGGGTGACGCGCGCCACCACCACTCGTCAGAGTCGTCAGCCACGGGCTTAACAACTGTTGTAAAGATCCGATCTCCTTTTTGCTAGCATACGTTTGCCATCGTCAACATCGGTGCAAAACGAAGCTCTGCTCTTATTTGCTCGAGCGATTTGAACGATCAATCTAAACAAAGTGATGCCGTGATGAGCCAAATCGACGCGCTTGAGAAGATGCTGAGTCAGGGAAAGGACAATGCCCTGGTGCGCTATGGCCTCGGCGCTGCCTATAGCGCCTTACCTGACGGCACTGGTCTTGATCAAGCTGTTCATCACCTGGATGCGTGCATCGCGCTAGATCCCAACTATTCCGCAGCGTACTTGAAGCTAGGACAAGCGCTGATCAGCCTAGCAACCTATGACCGCGCAGCAGAGATCTTCGAACGCGGCATCGAGGTGGCTGAGGCTCAGGGCGACAAACAAGCCGCCAGGACCATGACGGTTTTCAAGGGCCGATGCGAGAGAGCCCTCGACCACTGACTTGCTTGCCACAGCATAGTCTTTGGGCTGTAAATCAACGCGCGTTCGATGCCTATGCGCCCAATTGCGCGTACATCGACACCAAACGCTGATCTTGATCCCAACCCTGAAACGACTGCCTCATGGCCTCATCGTGCGTTTGGAGCCAGTTGGCCGTGTGAGCGACAAATGTTTTTGCCTCTCCAACCTCGATATCCAGCGGGGATGCCTGACCCATGGCATAGGCCACTTCCAACGCTGAAGCGCTTAACTTCAGACCCAAACGTTCGCTCGCCAACAGCAAGATTGCAAAAAAACTCGTGGCTTCCATCAGCGGAAAGGCTCGAACGGGAAATGGCTCGAGTGCTCGGTACCCACTCGCTGGCAGCTGATCAAAATGCATCATGCCAAGACCAAGATCGTCGAGAAATCCCTCTTTTGGCCTCACTTCACTGGCGCAGGCAGGATGCGGTAAATCAATCCAGAAAAACATTGCGTCCGAACCGCGGCCCACGCGCACAACCAGCGCATCCATATCCACCACCGCTGGAATCCAAGTTTTACTGCCGGTCAGCGCCCCCTCGTCACCTCGCGTTAATGCGGGCAAATCATTGAATCCCTCACTGACTGCTAACGCAGTCCAATCAGGACGATCGAGGGGTAATGTTCTGCTCATCGCGAGCTGATAGCCTGCCAAAAACCCTTCGGCCAGACTCCCGACAGTTTGCGCGCCGGCCTGCAGTCTCGAACCATCGGCGGCTGCCAGCGCTGTCTGCCAGCGTTCTTTATAACTAGTTAGAGCCATAGGCATCAGTGATCAAAACCTTTCGGCGCGCGGGTTCGGACGAGCCCACACACCGACGAGGATTGGCGCCGGCGCCAGCCGCGAGGATCTTTCGAGACCCACCTCCAGGGATCGAGGTTCCCACGCCAAGCACCTTATCCCAATGACGCAAAGTTCTTTCCTTCCTCGACCAGCTTTCTGAGCAGCGGCGCGGGTTTCCAGGCCTCATCTTGCGTCTCTGCGTGAAAGCGCTCCATGTCTGCGAGCACCTGATCAAGCCCCACAACGTCGGCATACCACATCGGCCCTCCCACGTAGGTTGGAAAACCGTAACCATTGACGTAGACCGTATCGATATCCCCTGCGCGAAGCGCATGCCCCTCATCGAGCAGTTGCGCGCCAATGTTAATCAGCGGATAAATGCAGCGTTTTAGAATTTCGTCATCCGAGAAGGACTTGCGCTTGTAGCCCAAGTCCTCAGAGACTTTTTCAATGACTTCAGTTGTGATCGGATCGGGATGCGGGGTCCGAGACCCTTCTTCGTATCGGTAGTAACCCAGACCATTTTTCTGCCCGTAACGATCGAGCTCGCACAGCGCATCTGGCACTCTTGCGGTGATTTCGTTTGAGCCTCCGCGCATCTTTCTCGCGCGCCAGCCTAGATCCAGACCGACCATATCCGCCATGGCAAAAGGCCCCATCGCCAATCCGAATTGATACATCACCTGATCAACTTGCTCAGGCGCGGCGCCTTCTAAAATCATCAAATTTGCTTGCCTTGTATAACCTCCGAGCATGCGATTACCGATAAATCCAGGGCAATTACCCGCCATGACACTGACCTTACCTAGCCGTTTGCCCATGGCCATCGCCGTTGCCAAGGTCTCGGGAGAAGAGGCTTCGCCTTTGACCACTTCCAATAGCCGCATCACGTTGGCAGGACTGAAAAAGTGCATTCCGCACACGGATTCGGGGCGAGAAGTACTGGCCGCAATGGCATCTACATCCAACCCGGACGTGTTGGTGGCGAGAAGTGCGCCAGGCTTCATGATGGTATCGAGGGTTTCAAAGATTTGCTTTTTCAAATCTAGATTTTCGTAGACCGCTTCAACCACAACGTCAGCGGTACCAAACTGAGCCATATCAGCCACAGGCTCAATTCGCGCCATCCGGGCATCCATCTCTTCTTGACTGAGACGTCCCTTCGAAACGGTTCGAGCATAGTTTGAGCGAATGACATTCATGCCCCGCTCGAGCCCCTCCGGGTTGTTGTCGTAAATTTTCACGGGAATACCCGCGTTGGCAAAACACATCGCGATCCCCCCGCCCATGGTGCCAGCGCCGACGACAGCCGCTTCATTGATATCGATGAGCGGCACATCGGGATCGAGACCCGGAATCTTGTTGGCGGCGCGTTCTGCGAAAAAGATGTGAATCAACGCCTCTCTTTGGGGGTGATTCAGACACGCATTAAAGCAAGTTCGCTCAACTTCTAGCCCTTCATCAAAATTATCGCTCATGACCGCCGCCTCAACACACTTGAGGATCTGCTCCGGTGCGAACTGCCCTCGATGCGTCTGGCCAAGCCCAGCCCGCATCGCCTCAAACAGGGCGGAATTACTTCGGTCAGCATCGATATGTTCGCTCACGTCTCGAACTTTTCTTGTCGGATTGCCCTTACCAAGCAGCCCCTCGGCGAAGGACAGCGCAGCGTCAACAACGGGGCCTTGAGCCACCTCATCCACCAAACCTAAGGTTAAGGCCGTCGCGGCATCAACCGGGTTTCCCGAGACAATCATAGGCAATGCCTTGGCAGCACCAATCAATCGAGGGAGACGCTGAGTGCCCCCAGCGCCAGGCAAGAGGCCTAATTTGACTTCAGGCAACCCCAAAGGCGCAGTCGCAGCGGCAATTCGGTAATCACAGCACAGCGCCACTTCAAGCCCACCCCCAAACGCTGTGCCATTAATAGCCGCGATGATGGGCTTATCGCTTTGCTCCATCTTCACCAAGACATCATGCAGACTCGCCCCTTCAGAGGCCGCCGCACCAAACTCGCTGATGTCCGCACCTGCGATAAAGGCTCGATTGAGTCCTGTTAGCACAATCGACGATACCTCAGGATCACTCAAGGCTCGATCCACGCCGTCAAAGAGCCCCTGCCGAACGCCTGAAGACAACGGATTCACTGGGGGATTATCGATACTGAGTACTGCCGTACTCCCTTTGACTTCGTAATGAACTTGACCTTTCACGTCATTCTCCTCGATCAATCATGAAATACCGGGTTGGGATTCACTCCCAGATTCAGCGGGTTCAGCCCATGCGTTCAATTCAGCAAGCCACGCCCTTCATGGCAAGCGTCGGCCCTATCGCGCGATACCCAACATCAGACGACAGACCGACTCACAACGATCGGCCACACTGCCCGCTATTGCCAAGCCAGGGATTTAAACACACTATCGAAGAAAACTAGAGGTTTGACACCATGCCGCACCAAGAAGCGGGAACCGGCCCTTGGCTTGCCCGGGTCGTTGAGGACATCATCGACCCTGATCAAAGAATCATTGATCCGCACCATCATCTCTGGCGACGGTCCGGGCGCGACTATCTGCTCGAAGATCTTTGGCGAGACACCGGGAGCGGACACCGCGTTGAAAAAACCGTGTTCGTTGAGTGTCACGCCGAGTATCGTGTGGATGGACCCGCGGCTGAGGCCCCGCTGGGTGAGACTGCGTTTGTCGCAAGCGAAGCAAGGCGAGCAGAATCAGACCAAGGTCAAGCGCAGATCGCCGCCATCGTTGGGCGTGTTGACCTGAGGCTGCCAACAGATCAACTTCGCGACTTGCTCGCTCAACATGATCAACTGGGCGAAGGGCGGTTTCGAGGCATTCGTCATGCCGGCGCTCACGCGAGACATCCAGAAGCGCTTTTCATTGCTGGCGCGGCACCCGAGCATCTCTACCAAGACGAAAACTACCGGCAAGGTATTCGATTACTCGGGCACTTGGGATGGACCTTCGATACTTGGCATTATCACTACCAAAACCGAGACTTCCTCGAGCTCGCTAAAGCCTGCCCTGAGACCACGATGATTCTGGATCATTTTGGGACCCCTCTAGGGGTTGGGCCCTATGCGGATTCCAGAGATGCGCGATTCGGCGAGTGGCAGGACGATGTCGCACAAATCGCAAGAGAATGCCCTAACGTCGTCGCCAAATTGGGCGGGATGGCGATGCCGGACAATGGCTTTGGGTGGAGCGAACGTGATCGACCCGCCACCAGCGACGAGTTCGTCGAGGCCCAGCGACCTTACTATCTTCATATGATCGAATGCTTTGGCGTAGGTCGCTGTATGATGGAAAGTAATTTCCCGGTAGACAAGTACTCCATTTCCTATCCGGTGCTCTACAACGGGCTCAAGAAAATGGTCGCGCACTTAAGCCCCTACGATCGCGATCAATTGTTCTATGGTACCGCCACGAAAGTCTATCGACTGGAATGAAGCGCGTTCGTTTCGACTCATAGACGCCGCGCATCAGGACATGGACAATGCTGTGGGTACTCCACCTGAGTTAGTCTGTCTCACCGACTTCAGGCACCGGCCCAAAGCGCTCCTGCACATGGCTTTGCCGGCCGAGCACACGAGCGCAAAACCGGAACAGCCCTACTCACCGCCTCGCTTTGTATCCCCAGTGACCTCAGCTTAAGAGGTCGTTAATGAATCTGCGTTTGCGAAAAGGCAGATGGACGTTCATCGGCGATCACCG
>CAYZUV010000018.1:0-5373 GCA_964481245.1 uncultured Pseudomonadales bacterium | reverse complement strand
CGTTAATGAATCTGCGTTTGCGAAAAGGCAGATGGACGTTCATCGGCGATCACCGATACCCGTTCACCGTAGCGCGAATGCGGGTAGTAATCCCATACCGCATGATGTTGCGTGCAGCGGTTGTCCCATAAGGTCAGCATTCCAGGCGCCCAGGACACTCTCGCCGTCAGTCTCGGCGTAGACTCAATGTGCCTGAACAGCATGTCGAGCAGGGCGCGGCTCTCAAACGCAGATAACCCTTTGATCCTGGATGTGAAGCCACTGTTGACGTAGAGCACTGGGCGTCCCGTCTCAGGATGGACGGCAACCACGGGGTGGGTGCTTACGGGGTATCCGCCTTCTGGCGGGGTTGACTTATACGCGCCCACGTAAGGCAGCCCACCATCATGGACCGCCTCGAGCCCTTGGAGGAATTGCTTCATGGGCTCTGACAACAATTCATACGCCAGGTACATGTCCGCATACAGCGTATCGCCACCCCCACATTCAGGCACCTCCTTCATATACAGAAGCGAGACTTTCGGTGGCTTTTCATCGCATGTGACATCCGTATGCCAGCCATCACCGGCTGTGTAAGCAGAGTCTTTGGTGGTCTTCACTTTCAAAATGTGCGGATCGATATCTGATCGAATTTGATGCATGGGATGCGTGTGCAGGGCGCCAAAACGAGCACCAAACCGCTTGTGGTCCTCCTGACTCAAATCCTGATCAGGAAACACCAAGACGGACCAGTCCATCATGAGGGCATGGATCTTAGCGAAGGTCTCATCCGTCATGGGCTCAGCGAGATTGATACCCCATACTTTGGCGCCGATGTGCGGTGTCAGTGACTCTACTCTCATGAGATGGACTCCTCTTGGATGGATGCTGAGATCACAGCTTTCATTCCAGGCGAACTATCGCCCCAAACAGGAAGGGTCGTCAATCCAGGTCGATTTACGTGCCCCGCGAGGTTCTAGGTTCCTCGCCAGGTGACCCTGCCCCTACTGCTCAGACGATATCGAGCCGTCCACCTTGAAATTCACCCTGGTGCGTTGCATTGGGTTCAATCCGATCGATCGGGCTGACGCGCGGTGTTGACGTTCTCGAGTCAAGGATTTGACGATTCGACGCGCTTAATCCAGCGCCGGCCATTCGCTCAGGCTCCGGATCTTCCCATCCAATCCTGTTGGCATGGGGACATCAAACCAATCCGCGAGAGTCGGCCCAATATCAACGGTTTCAACAACCGCTGGATCTTTCGCCACACCGATGTTCGGGCCAAAGAAGATCAGAGGCACATCACGATCATAGCCGTAGAGGGATCCGTGCGTCGTACCCAAGTCATCGATCAGGCAATCTTCGTGCAATTGGACAAGCAGATCGCCTGTTCGACCCGGCACATAACTCCTGGCCATGAGCAACCCGGCGCCACTGGCGGCTTCTGCCAATTCGTCTTCACGCCAAGCCGCAGCAACGTAAGCCTCTGACTCGAGCGCTTCTTCTAGCACGCGAATCACCTCCTGCGGATCAACGCCTTCTGCTCGTGCCTTGTCTCGGTTGACCACCAAGTGCCCGCCCTCCAGACTGATCCAGTCTCTGGGATCACCGAATGGCCACGAAAACGACGTGTAGATAGCCCAATAAAGCGTTCGACCCAAATCCAAATACCCAATCCGGCCCTCAGGCACAGGACATTGCGAAGCCCCCTGCGCCGCACGCCATTCGGGTAACTCGGCCACGCCATGATCCGCTGTGAGCACAATCCAGAGCTGCTCATCACCCACGATTTTAGCCAGCGACGTCATTAAGCGACCCAAATCCTGATCCAATCGGATCAGCGCATCTTCAGCCTCCGCGCTACGAGGCCCATACAGATGACCAACCGTATCAGTTGCGGAAAGCCCGATCGTGAGCAGATCAAGAGTGTCTCGCTGCCCGAGGCGCTCCTCACGAACCACCTCAAGCGCTAGATCAATCGTGATGGAATCCATGAAAGGCGATTGAAAGACCGCACCCGCGATGGCTTCGGCGTTTCCCGTGTTTACCGGGTGGCCACTGACTCGGCTGAACTTAGGATCCTCACCCTCATAATCATCGGGCCTGCGCTGGCCTTCGCCGTGCTGCCAGGATGCGGGGAGATTGGCCATAAACCCATCTTCGGTGGGTTCCTTGCCGTTGAACGCACTGACGTATGCCGGAAGCGTATTCATGTAGTAACCGCTTGAGGTAAACCGCCCATGATCCCTTGAAAACCAAAAGACACCATCGGGCCCTTGGCCACCAAGCGCAATCGCGGCACGATCTTTAGCAGCCACGCTAAACGTCTTACTGTTTGGCTTCGCTGCTTTCAACCAATCTCCAAGTGTATTGGCGGTCATATTTCGGGGGCTTCGCCCCTCACGCCCGCCGATCACCCGTGCGGCGGGATCTTGATCATCCAGGCAATAACGGACTGTTCCCTCGGCTCGATCGAAAAAGGTATTGCTGGGTAACCCATGACGATTCGGATGTAGGCCTGTGAGCATGACCGCATGGCCAGGGCACGTCGTCGACACACCATGGCCAAGCGTCGCCTGGGTAAACCACCTGCCCTCACGAATGAGCGCGCCCAACCCACCCGGCAAACGCTCATCCAAGCGATCTCGCCGAAGCTGATCAACGGCGATCACCACCACCAGCCCCGTCTCGGCGCTCGGTTTCTGCGCGGCAGATCGCTCCCCGTCTGCATCTGCGAAGCTCGGCCGAAACACCAGCGAAAGCGCCACAAAGCAAACGATCTGAAATCGACGCTGAACCATACTCACGGTCTCCTAATCTGCTTAATCCAAATCCGCTGAGAGGGCATATCAAGAAAATCCTCTTCGATATCCGTCTCGGTCTTAGCAATCTCGTCTACCACCTCCATGCCGCTCGTGACCCGACCAAAGACCGCGTAGCCAAAACTTAGACACGTTCGGGGCTTGACCAGTCCTCGCGCAGCGGCTTCTAACCGCTGCGCCTCATCCGCTCGAGAACAACTGCCCTCTTGATGGTCCAAGTGGGGGTTATCGGCCACATTGATGAAGAATTGTCGGGTGGCGCTATCGATCTCGTCCATCCTGGCCATCGCCAAGGTCCCACGCACATTTTTCAAGCCCGAGTCCGCTTCATTGACAAGCCCAGCCTGCTCAGCAAGTGGACTCAAATCCTTGAGGTAACCCCCCGTCTGGATCATGAACCCATCGATAACACGATGAAAAATTGCGCCCTCATAGGCATCTTCCGAGACATAGGAAAGAAAGTTCGCAACCGTCTTGGGCGCTTGCGCGTCATAGAGCTCGACCCCGATTGGACCCAAGTTGGTCTCGATGATGGCCTCACTGCCAAAGGTTAAAGCAGGGCCAGCCGTCATGAGCAGAAATGAGAGACAGATTAAGCACCCGCCCAGGCGGCTAGAACGTCGCTTTGCCTCTGCTGTGTTTTTTAGCATGATCGGTATCCTTCAACGGCGCTTTCTTTCAAACAACACCCCCTGACTCTGATCCTTGATTCGACGCGCAACCTAGCGAATCCAAGGCGCGATAAGCCCTTCGATTGCGGCCACCGTGGCAATCGGTTCTTCTAGCATAAAGTGGTGATACGTCTCATGAAGTGTGATGCAGGGCAGCGGCGTCTTTGCAACTGCCAACATGTGCTCGGCAAAAAAAGCGCCTTCATCCGTTGAGTGTTCACCCAAAATGAGTGCCGATGGACATTGAAGCGATTCAAATTTGTCGGACTGATCGATACCCATTTCAAGGTCATCAAAGAGACCAGGATCGAATTTCCAAGTCCAACCGCCCTCCACTGCGTGCAACGACTTCTCAGCCAAAAAGGCGAGCACTTCAGGGAATCGGTTGGGTTGCTCTGGCACGAGTCGGTATCTCGCGAGCGCCGCCTGTTTCTCCTCATAAATTCGCGTTGGCCGGGCTGGGCCACCCCGCTGCTGTCTTTGCTTGCCCCACTCTACATACTGGGATCGAGGCGCGACCGTAAAGTCCGCAAACACAATGCCACCCAACTGCGCCCCATATCGATAGGCGGTCTCGAGCCCTACAAACCCACCAAAACTGTGCGCCACGATTATCGGGTTCTGGCCCAATTCCGCTTCACGACAAACCGCCATGACCTCTTCTGCGAAGCGCTCACCGGAATAGGCCGCGCGCCAACCGCTATCTCCATGTCCGGATAGATCAATCGCAGCGACCCGGTAAGTCTTGGCCAAAAACGGTGCGACCCATTGCCACCAATAACGATGCGCATTACTGCCGTGAATGAGCATTAGTCCTGGTCTGCCAAGTGCACCCCAAACGCTGAAATGAACCTCAATCCCATCGACCTCGACATGACCCTTGGTTTCTTCGCTTTCCAGTGCTCGGGTGTACCAATCCGGTGTATCCACTCACGACTCCTCTTTTTGAGCACCCATCTTTTATCGCAGGCACTTTTAACCGCAGGCACTCTAGCATGCGGTTCACGCTATTTCATGAGCGCTGCTATGAGCCAAGGGGCTCGGCCGAATATCGCCAGCCGAGGTGGGCTTCAGGCACGCAAGGGCTCATGTCGCTGACCGCTTGCATGACCTCCTCACGGTCAGCGAGGGTCGCTCCAGGACGCGCATGGGTCGATGAAACCGCGGGCCCAATTTACCCTTGGTTCCCCGTGGCATGAGCTGATATGGTGGATGCCCTGATCAATTGAGGAGTGCAACGCAGTGTTGGATGGCAAGAACATAGTGGTGATCGGGGGTACCTCGGGTATTGGACTTGCAACGGCCGTGGCCGCGCAAGAAGCCGGCGCGACGGTTTATGCGGCTGGACGATCACAGGACAAAATCGATGCTTGCAAGGCAGCCCACCCTGGCATCCACTTTCGTCAAGTCGACACGCACGATCCCGAGGGTCTCGGCACATTATTCGCTGAGGCCGGTCCAATTGATCATCTGGTCGGTGCGGCCACGGGCGCAACGCGCACCAATGGGCCTTTCATGAGTCAAACGGATGATCAATTCAGAGCTGCCTTCGACAAATTTTGGGGCTACACCCATGTGGTTCGCCAAGGGGTTCCCCACCTGCAATCTCAGGGGTCGATCACGTTGGTCTCAGGCACCCCAGCCAGGAAATGCAATCCAGGAATGATCTCTGTCAGTTGCACCGGATGCGCAGTTGAAGGGTTTATTCGAGCACTCACGCCCGAACTTGCACCCATCCGTATCAATGGGGTTGCACCGGGGATCATCGACACACCCATGTTTGACCATTTCGGAGACAAGAAAGCGGCAACCTTGGGCGCCATCGGAGCCAACTTCCCACTGGGGCGCGTTGGCCATCCCAGCGAGGTCGCGCAAGCGATCATGCTGTGCATGACCAATGA
>CAYZUV010000017.1:0-21757 GCA_964481245.1 uncultured Pseudomonadales bacterium | reverse complement strand
GGTCAGCTTAGGTAAGCATCTGTCACAAAGTGACTGAAGTCTTCCCTCACCGGTATCGTCTTACCACAAAAGCGATGTTTGATCGGGTCTTTCAGGGTCCGGAAAAACGTGTCCACAGAGCGAGCTGTTTGGTTTTAGTCAGGCAAAATGGCAAAGCACATGGTCGCCTTGGTCTGGTAGTTGGTAAGAAGAACATTTCTCGCGCTGTGCAAAGAAATACATTTAAGAGAATTTGTCGCGAAGTGTTTAGGAAGTCTCAACTTTGTTCAGTTGATGTCCTGGTCCTCGCCAAACGTCATGCGGATCGAATTGATCGGAACCAGCTCACGAGAGATCTCCTGGTCGCATTCTCTCAAATCGAGGAACGGGCATGATGGGATCGATTTTTAAGCGTCTGATCCGAGGTTATCAGTGGCTGATTAGTCCGATGATAGGCCCCCGATGCCGCTTCTACCCCAGCTGTTCACACTACGCGATCGAGGCCATTGACCTTCATGGTCCATTAGCGGGCGGAGCCCTCACGGTGAAAAGACTACTTAAATGTCATCCACTGAATGAAGGTGGATTCGATCCGGTGCCCGAGCCCAAAACACAGGTTGAGTGACTATGGATTTCCAAAGAGTATTTATTTTCATGGGCTTGGCTGTCACGGGGTATTTTTTAATCCTTTCTTGGCAGCAAGATTACGGCACCCAAGTTAGTCAGCCATTGGACCGAGAGACCGTCACCGTAACCGAAACTTATGAAGGTGCGGCCACGCCGCAATCCATCCCCACCGATTCATCCCTGCCGGATGCGACCTCGATTCCAAGTGTAACCGCAGCAGAAGCGCCCCTACGACCATCGATGGCCCGAAACCCGATTCAGGTCAGCACCGATGTGTTCAAAGTGACCATTGATCCAGAAGGAGGGGACCTCGTCTCGGTTGCGCTGCCTAGATTTCCGGCAACATTAGATCGAGTCGATCAACCCCTGAAGCTCGTGAGCGACTTTAACCAATACAGGTTGCAAAGCGGTCTGATTGGCCCAGATGGGATCGATCGATCAAACCGTCGACCTTATTTTACAGCGCCAAAAATGAGTTATACGCAGTCTGGACCTGAAGACTTAGTTGTCAGTCTTACGTTGGATGAAGCCGCAGAGCGTGAATTGGACATTACCAAGCAGTTTAGATTTAAACCAGGCAGCTATTTGGTTGAGGTGGAATACACCATCACCAACCGAAGCCCTACACCCAAGACCATGGCCTTCTTTGGGCAGATAAAAAGAGACGGCGAGCCCCCTCAAGATCAAGAATCTAATGTGATGGGATTGCAACCTTTTATCGGCGGTGCCACTCGTCGTGTGGACGAGCGCTATCACAAACTGACGCTCGATGATCTCGCAGAAGCGCCATACCAGTACGACTTTGAAGGAGGCTATATCGCTTTCTTGCAGCATTACTTCTTAACAGCTTGGATACCTTCGAGCGAACAAAAAGTGCGTTATTTTGGTAAACCAGTAAAGGGTGTAAACGGACCCGCTGTGTTTGCTCTTGGATATACCGCAGCGCCAGTAACGGTTCAGCCGGGTGAATCAACGCAGCTTGGTGGCCAGCTCTACATCGGACCTAAAGATCAGGTTACATTGGCTGGAATTTCTGATGGACTGGATCTAACGGTAGATTACGGGTTTTTATGGTTCATCGCGCAACCGCTTTTTTCCGCCCTTACCATTATTTTTGATTGGGTAGGCAATTGGGGTCTTGCGATCATTTTGCTTACTGTGCTCGTCAAAGCGCTGTTGTATCCGTTATCAGCGGCGAGCTTTAAGTCAATGGCTAAAATGCGCAAACTTCAACCAGAGATGGTTCGCTTGCGTGACCGCTACGGTGATGATCGGCAGAAGCTCGGCCAGGCGATGATGGATCTGTATAAAAAGGAGGGTGCAAACCCGCTCGGCGGCTGTTTACCGATCCTTTTGCAGATGCCAGTTTTCCTGGCACTTTATTGGACGCTGATGGAAAGTGTTGAATTGCGGCAAGCACCCTTCATTGCTTGGATCAACGATCTGTCTGCTATGGATCCCTATTTTGTGCTGCCAATCTTGATGGGTATCTCGATGTATCTCACCCAGATGATGCAGCCCGAGCCCCCTGATCCAGTCCAAGCCAAAGTGTTTAAATTCATGCCGGTGATGTTTACGTTTTTCTTCCTTTGGTTCCCCTCTGGCCTCGTACTTTACTGGTTGGTGAATAACATTCTCTCTGTCCTCCAGCAGCTCTATGTCACCCGCCAGCTCGAACTCGGACGGGATTAGCCTCGAAGCCGAGCCGCAACTGATCGTGGATACGATTGTTGCAGAGGCTACGCCTCAAGGCAGAGGCGGTGTGTCGATTGTAAGACTCTCGGGCCCTGATGCCTCATCAATCGGTGGGCTCATGGCGGGCGGCGCATCAGAGCCGAGAAAAGCGACCGTTCGATCGATCAAAGACTCGGATGGCGACCTCATCGATCAAGGATTGCTGCTCTACTTCAGGGCTCCGCACTCCTTCACAGGTGAGGACATTGTTGAATTCCAACTTCACGGTGGACCCGTGGTTGTACAACGAACCATCCAGCGTGCGCTCGACCTAGGTGCACGAATGGCAAAACCAGGGGAATTCAGTGAACGCGCATTTCTGAACGACAAATTGGATTTGGTTCAGTTAGAGGCGGTGGCTGACCTTATCAGCAGCGAAAATGTTCGAGCAGCAAAGAACGCGCTAGAGAGCCTGCAGGGCGTCTTCTCCGAAGCGGTCCATCGTTTGGTGGAGGGTACAACTGAGTTAAGAGTGTACGTCGAGGCCGCGATCGACTTTTCTGACGAGGAGGGGGTTGATTTTCTAGCGGATGGCGATGTGCTAGATCGAACCCGCCGGCTGTCGAGCGACATGAATTCATTACTACTGGAAGCTGAAGCGGGCGCTCGAATTAGGCAGGGTCTCAGTATGGTGCTTGCTGGTGCCCCCAATGCAGGCAAATCGAGTTTGATGAATTGGTTAGCGAAAAGGGATACCTCGATTGTCACTGACATCGCCGGCACCACACGCGACGTGATTCGCGAAGAGATTCTGCTAGACGGCTGGATGTTCCAAGTGTCTGATACCGCGGGCATTAGAGAAACAGAGGATCCCGTCGAAATTCAGGGTGTACATCGATCTCGCGTCGCCCTTGAGGCCGCCGATCTCGTCGTGTTTTTGGTTGATGCGCAGGCCCTGCAGATCAGCCAGCTAAACCAGCCTGGGAATGACTTGATATCCGTTCTAAATCACCACGCGCAGTCCTTGATGAAGGGAAAATCAGCGCAAGGAAACACGCTTTTCGTGATCAACAAAATTGACTTGCTCGCGACCCACGATCTTAACGTCTTGTCGGAAGTGGCCACCGATCTTGATCATGTTGCACTTGTTTCGATGACAGAACCCGCAGGCTTAGACGCGCTCCGAGTCGTCATTTCTAGAGCAACGGAAAACCTTTTTCAGGGTGAATCGAGATTTTCAGCGAGGGAGCGGCATGTGCAGGCCCTTGCATCAGCCCGCCAGTCCATTGGCGATGCCTTATTAGCACTCGAGAACGGTCAACCGGGCGAATTGGTTGCTGAAGACCTTCGTCGCACGCAAATCGCCCTTGGAGAGATTACTGGTCAGGTGACCAGTGATGCACTCCTGGGCCGAATCTTCTCCAGTTTCTGTATCGGCAAGTAGCTCGATCAATCGATAAAAAGTAATCGGTTACTTCTATGCGCCTATCGATTTGATGATTGATTCTCGATTCTTAAGCGCTAAACTTGCCGACCCCAGCTGCGGGCCTGGCCCAGTTTGTTGATCGGTAAGTAACGGTAGGACCTGGAAACCGCGGTACTGGTTATTGGCTTAGAAGTGGTCGGCGCCGATCAAACGCTCAGGCAGTCGGTGAAACGTATGATCGGGCGTGGTGAAGTCGGTGATTAGACAAGCTAACGTAGAGTTTGGGCCCAACGAGTTCGCTCTCACTAGACGCTACAAAATGCCTTAACACGGGCGAGAAAAATCAAGGTAGCAGGATGAATCATTTTGACGTGATCGTTGTCGGTGGAGGGCATGCTGGCAGTGAGGCCGCAGCGGCTTCAGCTCGAGCGGGTGCAAAAACGCTACTCATCACTCAGAACATCGAGACACTCGGTCAGATGTCCTGTAATCCGGCTATCGGCGGTATTGGAAAGAGTCACCTAGTGCGAGAGATTGACGCAATGGGCGGCTTAATGGGTGAAGCCGCCGACGAGGCGGGTATTCACTTTAGGGTGCTTAACGCGAGAAAAGGCCCTGCAGTTCGAGCCACCCGAGCGCAGGCAGATCGCCAGCTTTACCGACAGGCGATCCGGCGGCGCTTGGAGTCTCAACCCAACCTTTGGATCTTCCAGCAATCCGTTGACGACCTAATCGTCGAGGGGGAGACCGTCAAGGGTGTTGTGACTCAAATGCAGCAAAGGATCTCAGCCCAAGCTGTTGTACTCACAGTCGGCACTTTTCTTGGCGGGATCATCCATGTTGGCCTGAATCAACAGAGTGGCGGGCGTGCTGGAGACCCGGCCTCGATCCGTCTGGCTGATCGTTTAAGAGAACTAGACCTTGGGGTTGGCCGGCTGAAAACAGGGACACCGCCGAGGATCGACGCGCGCACCGTCGACTTTAAAAATCTGGAGGTACAGCCAGGCGATACACCGACACCTAACCTCTCTTTTTGGACTAAGGCCGACGTTCACCCGGAGCAAGTGGCTTGCCATATCACGCACACTACAGAACAAACGCATGACATTATCCGCCAAGGATTAGATCGGTCACCGCTCTACACAGGGGTCATCGATGGCGTTGGGCCGAGGTATTGCCCATCAATTGAAGATAAGATCGTTCGCTTTGCTGATAAGCAATCTCACCAGATTTTTATAGAGCCCGAGGGTTTGAACTCGACCGAACTCTATCCTAATGGTATTTCAACGAGCCTGCCCTTTGATGTCCAAGAAGCTGTAGTAAAAAGCATACCCGGCTTTGAAGAGGCCCATATCACAAGGCCAGGATATGCCATTGAATACGATTACTTCGACCCTCGGTCGCTTAGAGACTCACTGGCAACTCGCCACCTGAACGGACTCTACTTTGCAGGCCAAATTAACGGCACAACGGGCTATGAAGAAGCGGGGGCTCAGGGCTTGCTCGCCGGTTTGAACGCGGCTCTGTCGGTGAAGGGGGAGACGCCTTATACACCGCAGAGAAATGAAGCCTATCTGGGCGTCTTGGTCGACGATTTGATCACGTTAGGCACGCTTGAGCCTTATCGGATGTTCACCAGTAGAGCTGAATACCGGCTGATCCTTCGGCAAGATAACGCCGATGTTAGACTTTGTGAGGTGGCAAGGCGTTACGGTCTTTTGAGCGACGAGAAATACCAAACGTTTCTAGATAAGCAGATGGCCGTCGAGCGCTTGCGTCAGGATGTCCACAGTATTTCGTTTCCAACAGACCATCTCGATGCGGAGGCCATTCTGGGCGAACCTTTGGGAAAAACCTCCAAATTGGCGGACTTAACGCGGCGTCCTAAAGTGAAACTGATTGAGCTCATGTCAGCTTGTGGTTTGCAAGCACCAGGCGATGTGGTTGAGCAGGTAGAAATTGAATTGAAGTATCAGGGCTATATTGATCGTCAGCATCAAGAGGTTCTCAAGCTTCAATCGCAGCAATCCATGCAAATACCAGAAGCCCTTGATTACGCCGAGATACGAGGGCTGTCCACTGAAGTGAAACAAAAATTGAACCAAGTTAGGCCTCAGAATATTGGTCAAGCAAGTCGCATTTCGGGCGTGACCCCGGCCGCTGTGTCCTTACTCTTGGTGCACCTAAAGCGTCGAGGGTTTGGTGGACATGCTTTGGGGGAGGGGTGACCGCTCACGCCCGCTTGCGAGATGGACTCGGTTTTTTATCCGCTCAATATCCTGCTCTGGGTTTTCCAGGAATCGAAGCGCAGTTGCTAGATTACCTAGAACTACTGAATCGCTGGAATGAAAAATTCAATCTAACTGCCATTAAAAATAGAGAAGAACAGGTAAGTAAGCATTTACTTGACTCCTTGGTAGTGGCGCCGCATCTTTCTCTCTCGCCGGTCATTGATGTGGGATCAGGGGCGGGGTTACCGGGCATACCCATCGCCATATTGTGTCCGAATAAGGCGGTGTATCTTCTCGATAGCAACAGCAAAAAGACGCGATTCTTGGTGGAGGTCAAGGCGAGGTTAAAGCTAGATAACGTCTCGATCGTCAACGCTCGAGTGGAGGACTTCACCACTCAGACGTTTGATGAGCTGATATGCAGAGCCTTTTGTCCACTGCCTGAACTAATAAAAAAGGTTCGGCATTTGGTCCGTGAGAATGGCCAAGTGTTTGCCATGCTCGGCCAGAAGCCCAGCTCGGACGACTTGGCGAGTTTTCCAGCCAATAGTTGGGCTTTGAACGTACTGCAGGTGCCTCTTTTGGAAGATACTCGGCATCTTTTGACGATAAAGGCCCATTGAGTTCAGTCGCCTTCAATTGGATGATGCGCGTTCGTCGCCGTTTTTGAGTAGAGGAGAGAGACACCATGCACGTGTTGGCGGTGGTTAACCAGAAAGGCGGCGTAGGCAAGACGACAACTAGCGTGAATCTCGCAGCGAGCCTTGCTGCTATGCAGCGGCGAGTTTTATTGATTGATTTAGATGCCCAGGGCAATGCAACCATGGGTGTTGGGATTGATAAAGCAACCCTCGAGCAGAGTGCGTTTGACGTGCTAATTGAAGATCAATCGATCGCGACCGCGATGACGGGTACAGCAATCAAGAATCTGAACCTGCTGGGGGCGAATGCTGATCTCACCGGGCTGGAATTGACACTATCTGAACGTGCGGGACGTGAGGGATTACTCCGACGAGCGCTTAGTGAATTCGAGCCATCGGCAGATATTGTCTTAATTGATTGTCCGCCAGCTTTGAATCTTCTAACCCTGAACGCCTTGGTTGCAGCAACAGGCCTCTTGATACCAATGCAATGTGAATACTACGCACTTGAGGGTCTCACGGCGCTCTTAGAAACCAAAGCGCGCGTCAATGAAAGCCTGAACCCTAGTCTAGAAATTAGCGGTATCCTTCGAACCATGGTCGACATGCGCAACAGTTTGACCAGAGACGTAACCGCGCAATTGCAGGATTACTTTGGAGAGAAGGTCTTTCGAACCATGATTCCGAGAAATGTACGCCTTGCCGAAGCGCCCAGCCATGGCGTGCCTGCCTTGGATTATGATCCCCAATCTGTGGGCGCGAAGGCCTATCTCGCGCTTGCAGGCGAATTGGCCCGGCGTTTGGATGACCCTATTCAGATGACTGTTTCGGGACCAAGCGGCGCGGGATTGGACGATTCGGAGGGTTCGCCTGATAATGTGACCAACGAGTAGAAGATCGAACCAATGTCAGTGAAAAAAAGAGGACTAGGGCGAGGATTAGACGCATTACTTGGGTCGATGCCTGTCGTTCCAAGCGAGACAGAGGTTCAGTCTGGCGCAACGTCCGATTCCTCGGCACAAGCGTTACGCCATATTCCAATAGACCAGATAGAACGCGGCCAATATCAACCTCGTCAACGATTCGATGAAGAGGCGCTTGAAGAGCTTGCCGCATCTATTAAGCAGCATGGGCTGATGCAACCCGTCGTCGTGACTGAAGTTTCGGCAAACCGATTCCAGTTGATTGCTGGAGAGCGGCGGTGGCGGGCCAGTCAGCGAGTGGGCTTAGCCACCATACCCGCGGTGGTGAAAGTCGTTCAGCCGGACCAGCAACTGGCGATGGCGCTAATCGAAAATATACAGCGAGAGAATTTGAATCCGATGGAAGAAGCCGTCGCGCTTTCTCGTTTGATCGAAGAGTTTCAGCTGACCCACCAAGCTGTGGCGGATTCCGTTGGGAAGAGCCGAACGGCGGTCACCAACGCGATCCGCCTTACGCGCCTCAGTAAAGATGCCGCGCAGTTGGTGGCGGAAGGCTTGCTGGATATGGGCCATGGCAGAGCATTGCTGGCGTTACCGGTTGAACAACAAGGTGTGACCGCAAGACGTATTGCGGAGAAGGGTTTTTCGGTCCGGCAAGCAGAGAGCTTGGTAAGAAAAATGCTGTCTGAACCGCGCGTCGAGGCGGGCTCGCGGACAAAGGCCGACCCTGATGTCATCCGCTTAGAGCAACAGCTCACGTCGTTTCTCGGTCAGCGAGTGTCAATCAAGCAACAATCAAAGTCCAAAGGCCAACTGAGCATTCGATACGACAGCCTTGATGAGCTCGACGGTATTCTGAGCCATATGGGTTTTCAAGTTGATGGGTAGCGCCTCAGCGACGAATCATCCCCCTTCAAGGATCGAAAAAATAGGGATATCGAGATGTCTTTGTGTTGAAGCGGAGGAATAGATTCCTTATACTCCGCACCGCCTAAAATCGGGTGGTTAAGGACCCGATCCAGTCCATGCCTCGTACATTGCTTCACACGGCTCGTCAGATGACACGCCACAGCCGGTTTTGGGAGGCTGGGGTGATGCTAATCGGAGCGAGTATCAGCGCTTTGATGTCAATTGAAGTCGCGCTGGCTTGGGTGTTAGGTGGAAGCGTGATGGTGCTTGCACTTTTTGTTCAAGATCGCGTCATTGGCCACGGTTCGCAGTTGGCCCAAGGCATCTTGGCGAAATGGTTGACGATTGCTCTGGGGTTTAGTGCGGTTTTTTTAGGGTGGCGATCAGTAGAATTGGTGCCCTTTATCGGTGGTGCATTGGGGGTCAATTTGGCAAAGCCCCTCTCTGCACTATCAGTCTCAATGAAGCGCCGAAGATTGGCAAAAAGGCAGTAAATCAATCGGGCAACAGCTCGAGACGACAGACAAATTCGAAAGCCGGTTTCGCTGTTAGGTGCGTCAAAGAAGGCGTCATCAATCGGAACTCAGAATAAAGGCAGAAAGACATGGCAGGTGAAGGCCCACTCACATCAGAAGCCTATATTGAGCATCACCTCACAAACTTGACCTATGGGGAGCGCCCAGATGGCACATGGGGCATTGCTCATACTCAGGAAGAGCTTGCTGAAATGGGTTTTTGGGCGATCAACCTGGACACGATGATCTGGTCGATTGGGTTAGGGTTCGTATTCCTAGCACTTTTCGTCTCAGCGGCTCGACGGGCTACTCAGGGTGTACCTGGAACGCTTCAAAACGTGTGCGAAATGGCAGTCGAATTTGTTGAAACGAACATTGCGCAAGTATTTGGCAGCCGACCGAATGCGTTAATAGGGCCCCTGTCGTTGACTATTCTGGTTTGGGTCTTTCTCATGAACCTGATGGATTTAATTCCCGTCGATCTCATTCCGCACCTCGCAGAGATTTCAGGTATTCCATACTTCAAAATTGTACCTACAACAGATCCAAACGCCACGTTGGGTATGTCGGTCGCCGTGTTCTTCTTGGTGTTGTATTACAACTTTAAGATCAAGGGCGCGAAGAAGTTTGGCGCTGGGCTGGTCACTCACCCTATTCCGCATTGGTCTATGTATTGGTTTAACTTCATCCTCGAAACCGTCGACATGATTGCCAAGCCGCTGTCTCATGGTCTGCGTCTTTTCGGCAACCTGTATGCGGGTGAAATGATATTTATCTTAATAGCGCTGCTGTATTCATCGGGCTGGGTGCTCGGGTTGATGGGCGGTGGCATGCAATTTGTTTGGGCCGTATTTCACATTCTGGTGATTGCGCTTCAAGCGTTTGTCTTCATGATTCTGACTATCGTGTACCTCACGCAGGCACATGACGTTGGGGAACACTAAAACTCGATAGAGAAAGTAGGAGAGAGCAATGGAATTAATCCTGGTTGCCGGTGGTATTTTGATGGGCTTAGCTGCGATCGGCAGCGGCGTGGGCATTGGTATGTTGGGCGGTAAATATCTTGAAGGGGTGGCTCGTCAGCCAGAACTTCAGCCGATGCTTTTGACGCAGCTCTTCATTGTCTTGGCGTTAGTTGACGCGGTTCCCATCATTGGCGTGGGTATTTCGCTCTATATGATCTTCGCTCTATAAGCAGCGTTACCCAAGCGCACACTAAAATCATAGAGGTGATCTGTGAGTATTAACTTGACCATGTTTGCGCAGATGGTGGCTTTCATCATCTTCGTTGCTTTTTGCATGAAGTATGTTTGGCCGCCTTTGACCAGTGCGATGCGAGCGAGACAGAAAAGCATATCGGATGGTTTGGAAAATGCAGCTCGGGCTGAGCTCCAGTTGCAAGAAGCCAGCGAGTCTGTTGCGAGCGAACTCGAGGCGGCAAAGCAAGAAGCCAGCGCGCTCGTGTCCCAAGCACACACTCGGGCGAATCAAATCATCGACGAGGCAAAGGTTCAGGCGAAGGCTGAAGCCGAGCGAATCGTTCAGGGTGCTCAGGACGCCATTGACCAAGAGATCAACCAGGCGAGAGAAGCGCTGAGAGAAAAGGTGAGTGAACTCGCGGTTCAAGGCGCTGAGCAGATTCTGAAAACGTCCGTTGACCGTGCGGCTCACGAAGCGATGCTGAAGAAGCTCGCCAGCGAACTGTAGTCGAGGTTGCCATGGCTGAAGCTGAATTAGCGACCATCGCGCGGCCCTACGCTCGGGCTGTTTTCTCCGTTGCTTTGGGCTCGCAAGAGGGCCTTTCGACTTGGTCGAACATGCTAAGCCTTTTGGCTGGCGCGGCGTCAGACGAAAAAATTGCAGAGCAGTTAGACGACCCAAAGCTATCCAGTGCTGAGGCTTCGAGTCTATTGGCATCGCTGTTCGCTGAAGAACTTAATGACACGGCAAGGAACTTTCTTTCAGTGCTAGCGAGCAATGGACGGCTGATGCTCTTGCCGACGGTTGCCGGCCAGTTTGAATCACTGAAAGCCCAGCACGAAAAAACAATGCGAGTGACATTGGCCAGTGCGTTCGAAGTCACCGAGGCCGAACAATCGCTGTTAGAAAATGCGTTGCGCAGCAGATTACAGCGTGACATTGAAATAGAAACAACCATCGACGCCAATCTATTGGGCGGTGTCTTAATTCGCACAGAAGACACTGTGATCGATGATTCAGTTCGGGGAAAGCTCGATAAGTTAGCCGGTATTCTTCGATAAGAAAAACCTTTGAGGGGCAAATCATGCAACAACTCAACCCATCCGAAATCAGTGACATCATCAAAGAGCGGATTGCCCGCCTGGATGTTACTTCGGAAGCACGTAACGAAGGCACGATCGTCAGCGTTTCAGACGGGATCGTTCGAATTCATGGTCTCGCCGACGTTCAAAACGGAGAGATGATCGAGTTTCCTGGCAATCTCTTTGGATTTGCTTTGAACTTGGAGCGGGATTCTGTGGGCGCCGTTGTGCTAGGCGATTACAAGAGCCTCCGTGAAGGCCAGACGGCTCGATGTACTGGCCGGATTCTAGAAGTGCCGACGGGCCCTGAACTCTTAGGTCGAGTGGTAGACGCTCTGGGTAACCCGATCGATGGCAAAGGTCCACTTAACGCTTCGGCTTCCTCGCCGGTTGAAAAGGTCGCACCAGGTGTTATTGCACGCCAACACGTAGATCAGCCAGTCCAGACGGGTCTGAAGTGTATTGACTCGATGATCCCTGTAGGCCGAGGCCAGCGTGAGTTGATCATTGGCGACCGTCAGACAGGTAAAACAGCCATTGCGGTAGATACGATCATCAACCAGCAGGCATCGGGTATTAAGTGTGTATATGTGGCGATTGGTCAAAAGTTTTCATCAATCGCAAACGTTGTGCGAACGCTAGAAGAACACGGTGCGATGGAAAATACGATCGTCGTCGCAGCGGGCGCATCTGATCCAGCGCCCATGCAATACATAGCTGCCTACTCAGGCTGTGCAATGGGTGAATACTTCAGAGATCGTGGCGAAGACGCGCTAATTATCTACGACGATTTGACCAAGCAAGCCTGGGCGTATCGTCAGATTTCGCTTTTGCTTCGCCGCCCACCTGGTCGTGAAGCCTATCCAGGTGATGTTTTCTATCTGCACTCTCGCCTCCTCGAACGTGCCGCGCGCGTCAATGCTGACTACGTTGAACAAATGACCGGTGGTGAAGTGAAGGGCAAGACGGGATCTCTAACCGCGCTGCCCATTATCGAAACGCAAGCGGGCGATGTATCCGCGTTCGTTCCCACCAACGTTATCTCGATTACGGATGGACAGATCTTCCTAGAATCAGACAAATTCAATTCAGGTGAACGGCCTGCAATGAACCCAGGGATTTCAGTATCTCGGGTAGGCGGTGATGCACAGGTCAAATTCATGTCAAAGATCTCGGGCGGTATTAAGCTCGCGCTCGCACAATATCGAGAATTGGCTGCTTTCTCCCAGTTCGCGTCAGACCTGGACGAAGCCACTCGTAGGCAGTTGGAACACGGCGAGCGTATCAACGAGCTCATGAAACAAAAGCAATATGCGCCGATGACCGTTGCTGAGATGGGCGTGGTTCTTTTTGCAGCGAATGAAGGCTTTCTCGCCAAAGTGCCTGTGAACAAAGTCCTTGATTTTGAGTCGGCGTTACTGAGTTACATGAAGACTTCGCACGGGGACTTCATGGATCAGGTGAATCGTGAAGGGAAATATTCCGACGAAGTCGTCGATACCATGCGCTCAGCAATCGAAAGCTTTGTTGCAACGCAAACCTTCTAAGCTAGAAAGGAACTGACGCACCATGGCGGGCGCAAAAGAACTTAGAAAGCAAATCGGCAGTATTAAGAACACGCAGAAAATCACCAGTGCGATGCAAATGGTGGCTGCGAGCAAGATGCGTAAAGCCCAAGACCGCATGGCCAAAGGTCGCCCTTACACTGACCAGATCCGTGCGGTGATCAGTCATATGGCCAACGCTTCCAGCGAATATCGTCACCAGTTCATGGTTGAGCGAGACGTGTCCCGGGTAGGCTACATCGTGGTGACGACCGACAAGGGTCTTTGCGGCGGCCTCAACGTGAATCTGCTGAAAGCCGTGGTCGCGGATATGAAGCGTTGGGTCGACCAAGGCGTGGAAGCGGATCTTTGCTTGATTGGCAATAAAGGCATTCAGTTTTTCAGAGCCTATGGTGGTCGAGTGGTCGCGGCGACCCAAAATATTGGTGAAACGCCTGCAGTCGCTGACCTGATCGGCAGCATCAAAGTGATGCTAGATGCCTTTGACGAGGGCAAAGTCGACAAGATTTTTTTGGCGAACAATGTCTTCGTTAACACCATGAGCCAGCAGCCGACAGTTCGCCAGCTCGTGCCGCTCGACCCCATGGATGACGCCACGATGAAGCATCGTTGGGATTATATCTACGAGCCTGAAGCGCGGGACCTTATTGAAGACTTACTCACGCGTTACATTGAGGCTCAGGTCTATCAGGCAGTGGTTGAGAACGTCGCCTGCGAACAGGCGGCTAAGATGGTTGCCATGAAGAGCGCCACAGAAAATGCTGGTGAGTTGATTGATGAGCTTGAGCTCATCATGAACAACGCGCGTCAAGCAGCGATCACACAGGAAATTTCAGAAATTGTAGGCGGCGCCGCTGCGGTTTAGCGACGCGTCGATTAAGGAAGAGGAAAAAGGCATGGGTAGCGGACGAATTGTTCAGGTGATTGGTGCGGTCATTGACGTGGAGTTCCCACGCGACGACGTCCCGAATGTTTATGACGCGTTAGTGGTCACCAAGAGCGCGCTGACGTTAGAAGTTCAGCAGCAGTTGGGCGACGGGGTTGTTCGAACCATTGCTATGGGTAGTTCAGAGGGCGTGAGCCGTGGCCTCGAAGTTGAGAATACAAAAGCACCGATTTCCGTCCCTGTGGGTGAGGAAACCCTCGGTCGTATTATGGACGTCCTGGGTAACCCCATCGATGAAAAGGGGCCCATTGGTGAGCAAGAGCGCATGCCAATTCACCGGGACCCGCCATCCTACGCTGAGCAAGCTGGGGGCCGAGAGTTACTTGAAACGGGCGTGAAAGTGATCGATTTGATTTGTCCCTTTGCGAAAGGTGGCAAGGTTGGATTGTTCGGCGGAGCGGGCGTCGGCAAGACCGTGACGATGCTTGAGCTGATTAACAATATCGCAAAAGAGCACAGTGGTTTGTCGGTGTTTGCAGGGGTTGGTGAGAGAACCCGTGAGGGCAACGATTTTTATCACGAAATGCAAGAAGCCGGTGTTCTCGACAAGATTTCAATGGTGTTCGGCCAGATGAATGAACCGCCTGGTAACCGACTGCGCGTGGCTCTCTCCGGTTTGACCATGGCAGAGAAGTTTCGTGACGAAGGGAAAGACGTCCTCCTATTCGTCGACAACATCTACCGCTACACACTCGCAGGAACCGAAGTATCGGCACTTTTAGGCCGTATGCCATCAGCGGTTGGCTATCAGCCTACACTGGCCGAAGAAATGGGGGTACTGCAAGAGCGAATCACCACCACTAAGACTGGTTCGATTACCTCCGTACAAGCGGTTTACGTCCCCGCGGACGACCTGACGGATCCATCACCCGCAACGACCTTTGCTCACTTGGACTCAACCGTCACCTTGTCTCGAGATATTGCAGCACTCGGTATTTATCCAGCGGTAGATCCCCTCGACTCTACGTCCCGCCAGCTCGACCCGCTGGTTGTGGGCGAAGAGCACTACAACGTGGCGCAAGGAGTACAGGGCGTTCTGCAGAAGTACAAGGAATTGAAAGACATCATCGCGATTTTGGGCATGGACGAATTGTCTGAAGAAGACAAGCTCACTGTTTACCGAGCACGAAAGATCAGTCAATTCTTCTCCCAACCTATGCACGTGGCGGAAGTCTTCACCGGTAAGCCAGGCGTGTATGTCTCTCTGGCTGACACGATTAGAAGCTTCAAAGGTATTCTAGACGGTGACTACGACGATCTGCCTGAAGCTGCATTTAGCATGGTCGGTAATATTGAAGAGGCGGTTGAAAAGGCTAAGTCTCTGTAATCGGGATTTTAGGCGTTGCTCCCAACAGGGCGGCTAAAAATGATTGATCTTTGGGATCAATACGGGATAGTGCTATGACTTCAAGTATCCATTGCAGCATTGTGAGCGCTGAACAAGAGATCTTCGCTGGTACCGTGCAGCGAGTGGTCGCTACCGGTACGCTGGGTGAAATTGGTGTCTACCCCGGCCATACGCCGCTGTTGACGGGGATCCAACCCGGTCCTGTTAAACTGGTGCTCGAAGATGGTTCCGAAGAGATATTCTTTGCTTCCGGCGGCTTTCTAGAAATTCAGCCCACCTCTATCACCCTGCTGACAGATACAGCTGTCCGTGCCGATGATATCGATGAAGCGGCCGCTCAAGACGCAGAGCGTAAGGCTCAGCAAGAGCTCAGCGATCAGCGTGCAGACGTTGATTTTGCTCGCGTTGCTGCAGACATGAAGGAGCAAGCGGCGTTACTTAGAACGGTACGTAAATTTCGAGACCAAAAAAACCGCGCTTAATCCTGCTCGGGTTGGTCGATGTGCACGTTCTCCTGGGCAGGGTTGGGTTCGGAGCGAGCCCGAACCCCCATAATGCTATGAATCTTCTTTGTGATGAGTGCGTTCGCCCTCAAGATCTGTGGACGATGTTTAATTTGATCCTTCGCTCAAGCTCGTTAATTTTCTCGCAGGGAGATAAACTCCCCAGATGAGTGCATTAGACGTCGTCATTCTTGCCGCAGGAAAGGGCACGCGGATGAAGTCATCACTGCCTAAGGTGATGATGCCCATTGCTGGGCAGCCCATCTTGGCCCACATCATCCGAGCGGCAAAAGCGCTCACTCCAGACAAGATCATCGTGGTGGTGGGACCCGATTCTGAGGCACTTACGGCTAGTTTTGCCCGAGAACCTATTACCTTCGTCGAACAAACAGAGCGCAAAGGGACAGGACATGCCGTGATGCAGGCATTGCCTCGCTTGACGCCTGGCTCTAAAACGCTCGTACTTCTGGGTGATACTCCGCTCATTACGGGCGATGTGTTGGCTCGGTTGGTAGCGTCCGATGCTGAAGTTAATTTGTTGAGCTTTAACGCGCCAGACCCCACCGGTTATGGTCGCGTGAAGCGATTGCCGAACGGGCAAGTCGCTGGGGTGGTCGAGGAAAAACTTGCAACAGCTTCTGAGCGCGCGATCAAGGAAGTCAACTCTGGTGTCTTTTACCTCCAAAAAGATATTCTTCCTCGTTTTTTGCCGCATCTGTCCGATCAAAATGCGCAGGGCGAGTATCTTCTTCCCGATATTCTTCACCTAGCTATTGACGCTGGGTTATCCGTTGAGGCCGTTGTGACGAACGATCCTGAGGCGATGGTTGGGATTAACGACTTGGTCCAATTAGCTGCTGCTGAACGGAGTTTCCAACGACGCCGGGCTGAGCGTTTGATGCGCGAGGGCGTCCGAATCGTCGATCCCGACCGAATCGATCTTCGAGGCGAGATCAGGATTGCAGCGGACACAGTGATTGACGTGAATGTCGTGATTGAAGGTCCGGTGACGATTGAATCGGGGGTGATTATTGAACCCAACTGCGTCATTCGTGATTCCTATATAGGGTTGGGATCCAGGGTGAAAGCCCATTCTCATCTCGAAGGTGCGCACTTGGAGGATCGTTGTCAGGTCGGCCCCTATGCTCGACTGCGGCCCGGTGCGCGCTTGGGCCCTGAAGTTGCCATTGGTAATTTCGTTGAAGTGAAAGCCACCACAATGGGCCGAGGATCTAAAGCGAGCCATTTGAGCTACTTAGGCGATGCCACCATAGGCGAATCCGTGAATATCGGTGCTGGAACCATCACCTGTAATTACGACGGAGTGAACAAATGGCAGACGATATTGGAAGATGGCGTATTTGTCGGCTCGAATACGGCGCTCGTCGCGCCTGTTTATATCGAGCGAGACGCCACGATCGGCGCGGGCTCAACCATCACCGCTCGCATTGAAGCGGACAGTCTAGGTATCGGGCGCGGAAAGCAGCGAAATATCCCCAATTGGCCTCGGCCAACCAAACAGTCAGAAGGCGAAGGGTTGGTCATTAAAAACCGTTCTCCCGAAAAGCCGGAGTAATCTAAAGGTATGTGTGGAATTGTGGGCGCGGCATCCTCGCGCAATGTGCGAGGCATTTTGCTTGAAGGTTTAAAAAGACTGGAATATCGAGGCTATGATTCTGCCGGGCTTTGTCTGCGCGAAGGCGACGCACTGGTTCGCATCCGCGAAGTTGGAAAGGTCGCTGAACTCAAAGCAAGCTGCGATCGAAAGGCGCCCCAAGGCCTCATCGGCATTGCCCACACCCGTTGGGCGACACATGGCAAACCCACCGCCGCCAACGCTCACCCCCACACGTCTAATGACCGAGTAGCGGTTGTCCATAATGGCATCATAGAGAATCACGCAGCTCTGAGAGAAGAATTACAAAGCGCAGGTTATGTTTTTACTTCGGAAACTGACACGGAAGTGATGGCGCACCTGATTCATCGTGAAGTGGCGGCGTTACAGGATTTTAGAGCAGGGGTGTCGAAAGCAGTGAGCATGCTTGAAGGGGCGTATGCAATTGCTGTTCAGCATCTAGACTTCCCGGAGCAATTGATCGGCGCTCGTCAAGGCAGCCCGCTTGTGGTCGGTGTTGGGATCGATGAAAACTTCATTGCATCTGACCCGCAAGCTCTAAGACCCGTGACAGATCGCTTTATTTATCTCGAAGAAGGAGAGCTGGTTGAGATCACGCGGGAGGAAATCTCTATCTTTGGTGCCAGCGATGCATCCATCGCGAGTCGTACCGTTAAGCTCGACAGCCGTGACGATGCGTCGGATAAAGGTGAATTCCGACATTTCATGCTCAAGGAAATTTTTGAACAGCCCAAGGCGGTTCGCTCGACGCTCGAGGGTCGCCTAGGCGAGCACACCGTGCTTGTTGAGTCCTTTGGTTTGGGCGCCGAAGCGCTCCTGAAAGGCGCAAGGAACATTCAAATTGTTGCCTGTGGTACGAGTTATTACAGTGGACTTGTGGGACGTTATTGGATCGAGGAGTTTTCTGGTCTGCCCTGCCAAGTTGAGATTGCGTCAGAGATTCGCTACCGAAGCCCTGCGGTGCCCGAGGATACGGTGTTTGTCACAATCTCCCAGTCAGGAGAAACCGCTGATACCCTCGCAGCCCTTCGCCAATCAAAGACTCAGGGTTATTTGGGTTCGCTGTGTATTTGTAACGTCGCTAATTCTTCGCTGGTTAGAGAATCTGATGCGGCGATAATGACCAACGCAGGGGTCGAGATTGGCGTTGCCTCAACGAAAGCCTTTACGACTCAGTTGGTTGATTTGCTTTTGCTTGCGGTTGCGCTGGGTCGAAGTCGCGGGCTTAGCCAAGAAACAGAAACCTCAATCGTCCACGCTTTGCACCAGTTGCCGGACTGTATCGCGCAGGTCCTGGATGCGGATACGATGATTCAAAAAGTGGCAGAAGCGTTTATCGAAAAAGACCACAGCCTCTTCTTGGGTCGAGGTGTGCATTACCCAGTGGCGCTCGAAGGTGCGCTCAAACTGAAGGAAATTTCCTATATCCACGCAGAAGGCTACCCCGCCGGGGAACTAAAGCATGGCCCGCTAGCTCTTGTGGATGAGGAAATGACCGTTGTTTGTATCGCCCCGACAGACGAGTTACTCGACAAGGTGAAATCAAACCTGCAAGAGGTTGCAGCCAGAGGCGGTAAGCTCTATGTGTTCACTGATCACCAGGCTGAATTCTCTGGCACGGAAGGACTCACAACCGTGATTCTGCCGAGTGTTCCCAGCATTCTATCGCCCATGGTCCAGGTGGTCCCTTTGCAGCTTCTTGCTTACCATGTGGCTGTGATGCGCGGTACCGACGTCGACCAGCCGCGCAATCTCGCGAAGTCCGTTACTGTTGAATAAAAAATTTTTCCTGGTTGGTCAGGAAGAACTCAGAACGTTTAAAAATTAAACCTACAAAAAAGTTTTCAAAACTTTTAGAATCATGTGATGAAAAATTTATTATCGAAATACGGTAAACATTTTTGGTATTTGCCACTTGTTGTAAGTTTGTGGTCTTGGTGGGCATTTTTCTCTTTGCCCATGAGATTAGGAGAAATTTTTTTCCCACTCTTTCTTTCTGCATTTGCTTATTATTTCTTTCTAAAGTGCACCGGAAGACTCACTGACAAAGATGACCCCTTTGTAGAATGATTAGCAAAATAAAAAAATCAATACAGCAAGACTTAGCAACAAATAAGTTAAGTACTTTTACTACGTTAGTAATAAACACACTAGTGCTAACCTCAAACCCAAGAGATGATACCTTTAACGAAATTATTTTCTGGATTTCGTTAATTTTGGAGGTGCTAATCATTTTTTACGTCTTAACAATGATCCATCACAAAGTTAAAAAATAATGAAAATCTAATGCACTGTTCGAACTTAGTCAGTGACGGCAAAGGGGCAACTTTGAATTGGTAGCAATACCTCAGCTCGAAGATAAAGACTTTAATGTCGCATATACAACTGGAATAAGACAGACTAAGAAGAAGGCATGGGTTTCAACTGATTGGCAAACTTTAAATAAATGACAAAAGAAGAAGGGAGAGCAATCATCGATGAAATGATTCGTATTTTTATGGAAGACGATGACTTTGATATCTATATGAAAGAACAGATAGAAAAATGAGAAATTTTACTCTGAGAATGAATACAGCAATAATTAAATTTAGGCACTATCTTCTTTTAAGAGTTTAAACCCGTTCTTCTACTTTTTTATTGGCATTTTTTGCTGCCTTAGTCTGATTCAATATATCAATACAATACTCATTTCTTTCAATCATTCTGATTATGCCTTTAGTTTGACCCTCAATTCTTTCTAAATTTGCTATGCGGTCTTTGTGACATGAATTGCACATATTAAGATTTTACCTCGAATAATTTTTTGCACATACCCCAAAAGGGTATAGAAAAAAAGTAAATTTATTATATTCATATTTTTTGTAGAAGGAGCAAAATGCGATTTTTAATTATTTGTTTATTAGTATTTTCTACAGGAGTTTTTGCAGATTCAAAGACTAATTCTTCTGCAATCGAACATGCACCAATAGGGGTGATGGCAGACCATTTTCATAAGAAAGGAGAATCAATGATTTCATTGCGATATGGTTCCATGAAAATGGATGGCAATATCTTCAATGGAAATAGCATAAATACAGAACAGATTTTAGCACTACCTAATCCTTTAGGAATGATGCCTGCAAATTTGTCAGTAGTTCCTAATTCAATGGACATGAGCATGGTTATGTTGGGTGGGATGTATGCCCCTACAGATGACATCACATTAATGGCAATGGGCATGTTTATGGATAAAGAAATGAATTTGTCTTCCTACAAACCAATGATGGGCAGAGATTTTTTAGGAAAGTTTACAACCTCTTCAAGTGATTTATCCGATATTGCCTTCGGTGCACTATTTAAATTAAAAGAAAACGATAGTGGTCGTTGGCATGCTGAAGTGACCCTTCAAAAATCTTTAGACAAAAATGAATTAAAAGACGAAGTTTTAACTCCAATGGGCATGAACATGGAAATGATATTGCCTTACGGTATGCAAATAAGTGACGATGCTACACGACTAGTTTTAGGATTCACCAACGTAAGTAATCTTAATGATAATTGGAGTTTTGGAAACCAATTAAGAGGAAAATTTGTTATCTCAGATAAAGACTGGTCTTTTGGTGATGCAATAGAATTAAATTCTTGGGTTCAGTATGAAATTAATTCGTCTGTATCTTTATCATCAAGAATAAAGTTAATAGACCAAGATAGCATTGTTGGCAGTAATCCTATGATTATGGCACCAGTTCAAACAGCAAATCCAAAAAATTATGGTGGTCAAGAAATTCAACTTGGTTTAGGAATCAATTTGTTAACTTCTATTTTTCCAGGACATGCCGATAGAATTGGAATTGAATTTGTCTTACCAATCGAACAGGATAAGAATGGTTTGCAAATGGAAACTGATTATCAATTTATTCTTGGATATCAAAAGTCTTTTTAGGAGACATAAAGAATTTTGATGAACTTCTGACATAAAGTCTTGTCTATTACATTAGAAGAAAGGAGAAACTTATGAAAAATTATTTATAAGTCTTTCTCTAGATTAATGAAAAGTTATTCGAGTGCAGTTATATCTTTCTTGATTTGATTTAATTGTTTCTTTAAATCGTTGATGTGTTTTTTAAGTGGTTTTGATTTCATTTTCGATTTTATCTTCTAAAATTTCCGAATATATTAACTGTCTTGTATCTCTTCACACACAAACTGAACCGCGCAAAGGTAGCGATCTGGTGACCAAGCAAGCAGGTTTCTCGCTGCATGCCGGAATCGCCTGCAAGTCTATCACCGAAACAATTTGCGGAACGTGCGGCGTGAGAATAGAGTTTGATTTCCCATCTTACTGGTGGAGTAGTTCTAGGGGTAAGGTCACGACCATTGGATTTGCGAGATGTTTCCCACTTTCGTTTTAGATGGAATCTAATCAATCGAATACGGGATCGCGAGTTCGGGTAAATAAAAGCTTCTCTTGAAGTATTGTTTCTTCAAAGAAGGATGGACGCTTCTCAATTTTGGCCAGCAATATGTCACAATCTTGATGACTGAATCGCTTAATTGAATGAAAAAAGGTCGG
>CAYZUV010000016.1:0-21783 GCA_964481245.1 uncultured Pseudomonadales bacterium | reverse complement strand
CGTGTGGCCAGCTGTTATGGCGAGCCAGCGCTTAGGCGCAATGTTGTGCTCGATGCGGCGTATCACCCTAGGGTGACTTAAAGATGCTGGGCGTAGGGCTGAAGGCGCAAGTGGTCCTGTTGGCTAACCGCAATGCACGTGGATGCTGCTCGCTTAGTGTCACGCTCAGGCGCCGTTTAGCATTGCTAGCCGATCTCTAGAACGGTTTTCGGTTTGAAGGGCAGATCATAGAGGGAGGTTGCGCCTCGATCGCTCGATCAAATAATCCAACTTACCACCGCGATTAAGGCGCTAACAAACAGAACGGTAAATAAAATGCCCGCGGCGATAAATGGAAGCGGGCTCTTGGCGTTGAAGTCTCTTTCTCGCACCGCTTGGTTCTGAATCCCTATGGCTGCAGCCATCACACTCAAGACGACTTGGAGAAAATTAGGATTTTTTGGCGCGGCCTCCGTCGGTCGCGCGTTATGCTCGGGATTGGTCTCATTCATCATGGCTCATCCTTTCAAGGTGATAAAATGTTAACAGTTTCTTAGCGGTCTTGAGATGGTCGGACGCTTCGTAATCCATCTCTCTTGCCAGCGAGTCGATTGACCTAAGAAAGTGGACGGAACCGTTGCTTGATGCCAAGTTAGGTGTCTAACAAGTTGGGGGACAGCCACCGTTTGGCCGTGTCAAGAGACCACTCTTTACGACCTGCATAATCGCTGAGCTGCGTGTGATCAATCTTCCCAAGCCCAAAGTAACGGGATTCAGGGTGAGAGAAGTAAAAGCCGCTGACGGAGGCTGCGGGACTCATTGCAAAATGCTCGGTCAGCTCGACGCCCAATGAGGCCTCGGCCTTGAGAAGTCGAAATAACGTTTCCTTTTCGGTATGGTCAGGGCAGGCGGGATAACCCGGCGCAGGGCGGATGCCCTGGTATCGTTCTTTGATTAAATCCTCGTTGGTAAGTCGTTCGTCGGGTGCGTAACCCCACAATTTATGTCTGACTTGCTCGTGGAGGTACTCTGCTGCTGCCTCAGCGAAGCGGTCGGCAATGGCTTTGACCAAAATCGAATTATAGTCATCGCCGGCCAGCTCATAATCTTTTGCCAGTGCTTCGAGCGGAGCCCCTGCAGTCACGACAAACCCGCCGATGTAATCCACACTCTGACTTTGAGGCGCAACCCAATCACTTAAACAAAAATTCGGTCCGTCATTGGGTTTGTCTGTTTGTTGCCTCAGGTGGTGTAAACGGCAACGGATGCCGCTTCGCTCCTCGTCTGTGTAGATCAGAATGTCATCATTGTCCGAATTGGCCGGCCAAAAACCCAGAACGGCAGAGGCATGTAGCGCGGGATCGGATTTGATGGTTTCGATCATCTCCATCGCATCTTTGAAGAGCTCTCGAGCCGACTCGCCCACGATTTCATCTTCTAGAATATTTGGGTATTTCCCTGCCAATTCCCAGGCAATGAAAAAGGGCGTCCAATCAATGTATGGTTCCAGGGTGGCAAAGTCGATCGATGCTATGACCTCTTCTCCCAAATTGGTTGGCCGATAGGGTTGAAAGCCGGTCCAATCGATGGCGGGGCGATTTGCCCTTGCTTCGCCAATGGTGAGCAGCTTCCTCCCAGCGGATCTACCCGCATTTCTTGCCCGGATCGTCTCGTATTCTGCGCGCGTTGCCGCTCGGATAGTCTGTTGCTCAGACTGAGACAAGAGTTGTGTTGCGACACCTACTGCTTTGGATGCGTCGGTGACGTAAATCGTCGCCTCGTTTTGATAGGCGGGCTCAATCTTGACGGCTGTGTGTGCTTTCGAGGTGGTCGCGCCGCCAATCATTAAAGGAACTTCAAAGTTCAGGCGCTGCATTTCCCGGGCGACATGAACCATTTCGTCGAGAGAGGGTGTGATTAGTCCGCTAAGGCCGATGATATCAACGTCATGCTCGGTTGCGGCTTTCAAGATCTTGTCGGCGGGTACCATCACCCCAAGATCGATGACGTCATAGTTGTTGCACTGGAGAACAACGCCGACGATATTTTTGCCGATATCATGCACGTCCCCTTTAACCGTGGCCATCAGTATCTTGCCCTTTTTGCCACTTGCCGCATCTTGTTCAGCTTCGATAAACGGTACCAGGTGGGCAACGGCTTGCTTCATCACGCGGGCACTTTTGACGACCTGGGGCAGGAACATCTTTCCTGCGCCGAAGAGGTCGCCCACTCGATTCATGCCCTCCATCAAGGGGCCTTCGATGACATCAATAGGTTTCGCGGCTTGCTGCCTCGCTTCTTCGGTATCGGCAACAACATACTGGCTGATGCCTTTGACCAGAGCATGGGCGAGTCTCTCGTCAACGCTTTGGTCCCGCCAGGCCAGATCCGTTTCCTTTTGTTTTGCGCCTTGTCCAGAAAATTGTTGCGCGATCTCGATTAAGGCCTCAGTCGCCTCTGGGTGGCGATTGAAGATAACGTCTTCGATGCGAGATCTGAGGTCGGCTGGGATTTCTTCGTAGATCGCCAACTGGCCAGCATTGACGATGCCCATGGTCAGACCCGCTTTGATCGCGTGATACAAGAAGACCGCGTGAATGGCCTCACGAACCGCGTTATTGCCGCGGAAAGAAAAAGACACGTTGGAAAGGCCGCCTGAGATTGATGCATGAGGCAAGTTGTTCTTGATGAAACGACAGGCTTCGATGAAATCAACCCCGTAGGTCGCGTGCTCCTCGATCCCAGTTGCGACAGCGAATATGTTGGGATCAAAAATGATGTCCTCGGGCGGAAACCCCACCACCTCTGTGAGGATTGAATAGCTTCTTGAACAGATTTCATTTTTGCGGGCGAGTGTGTCGGCTTGCCCGGTCTCGTCAAAAGCCATAACGACCACAGCGGCACCGAATTTCTTGCAGATCTTTGCTTGCTCGATGAATTCTTCTTCGCCTGCTTTCAAGCTAATCGAATTCACGATGCACTTACCTTGCATGCACTTCAGGCCGGATTCGATGATGTTCCACTTGGAGGAATCGATCATGACTGGAACCCGAGAGATCTCAGGTTCGCTCGCAACCAGATTCAAAAATGTAATCATCGCACCCTCGGAATCGAGCATGCCCTCATCCATGTTGATGTCGATGATTTGAGCGCCATTATCAACCTGCTGCTGAGCGACAGCGAGTGCTTCAAGGTACTTGGATTCTTGAATGAGTTTCGAAAATTTAGCTGAACCCGTGACGTTGGTTCGCTCACCCACGTTCACGAAGAGGCTGTCCGGGCTGATGTTGAGCGATTCTAATCCAGACAGTGACATGTGCCTGGCCCTGGTTCGTGCCTCGCGAGGTGCTCGTCCTTTCACGAGTTCCGAGAAGGCCGCGATGTGTGCGGGTGTGGTCCCGCAACAGCCCCCTATGAGGTTGACCATCCCTTCGTCGAGGTACTCCTCGATCGCGGCCGCCATCTCTTCAATGGTCTCATCGTACTCGCCAAATTCGTTGGGTAGCCCGCGGTTTGGGTAGGCACTCACGAAACAATCTGCGAGTTCGCTGATCTCTTGGGTGTACGCCCGAAGTTCGCGGGCACCCAGTGCGCAGTTGAACCCGACCGAAAGCGGTTCAGCGTGACGAATCGAGTTCCAAAACGCGCCCACGGTTTGCCCCGAGAGCAGCCTGCCACTGGCATCCGTGATCGTGCCCGATATCATGATAGGCAACCGATGGGTTGTTTGCTCAAAGTAGCTAAGCGCAGCGTAGATCGCGGCTTTAGCATTAAGAACATCGAAGATGGTTTCGATGAGCAGGAGGTCGCTGCCCCCTTTTACAAGACCATCGATGGCTAGCGTGTAGTCTTGGACCAATTGGTCAAAGGTGACGTTTCGAAAGCCTGGGTCATTCACATCAGGCGAGATGCTTGCTGAACGTGTGGTTGGGCCGAGAGCCCCGGCAACAAAGCATTGTCTGGAGGCGTCGGCCTTCATCGTGTCGAGTGCGGCGGATTTCGCAAGTCGGGCAGCTTCTAGATTGAGTTCATGAACCAGGGCTTCGGTTCGGTAATCTGCCTGCGAGATCCCATTCGCCGTGAAGGTGTTGGTCTCGATGATGTCTGCGCCGGCATTGAGATAGCTGAGGTGAATGTCTTTGATTAAACCCGGCTGCGTTAGGGTTAAAAGTTCGTTATTGCCCTTCAGATCCATGGGATGGTCGCCAAAGCGCGATCCTCTGAAATCGGACTCGGATAAGTGATACCCCTGGATAGCAGTACCCATCGCACCGTCCATGACCATGATCTCTTCTCTCAGACGACGGGCAAGGGGTGACTGTGTATCTTTGGTATTCATCTTGGTTTGGGCCTTGGAGACGCTGCGCAGTCTAGCAAATGCGGATCGATACCCGTTTGAAGATGTTTGACCTCGCGCTTGAAAGGCTCTCATGATGTGGACCGAAGTCTTTTCATATGAAAGCTCGTCCAGTGATGCGCTTCCTCGTATAATTGACGGTTAGATCCAAACAAAATCTTCAGTGAGACCCTAATGGTTGAAATCAAGGAAGGCGCCCAGCGCTATCTCGAGCAGTTGTTGGAAAAGCAAGAAGCCAGTGATGTCGGTGTCAGGATCTTCATCACGGAACCTGGCACGCCCATGGCTGAAACCTGTCTGGCGTATTGTCGACCCAGCGAGGCGCAGCCAACAGATATCAAGATCGAGTACCCAGGGTTCGTAGCGTGGATTGATCAGAGCAGTGAGCGTTTCCTCTTGGACGCGGTGGTGGATTTTTCTGAGGACCGCATGGGTGGTCAACTGACGATAAAGGCCCCAAACGCGAAGGTCCCGAGCGTCACCGAAGACAGTCCCATCGAGGAGCGTATTAACTACGTGCTACACACCGAAGTGAATCCCTCTCTCGCGAGCCATGGGGGGATGGTGAGTCTTGTCGAGGTGGTTGATGAGTCGATCGCGGTGCTGCAATTTGGCGGTGGGTGCCAAGGTTGCGGCATGGTGGATTTGACCCTCAAAGACGGCGTTGAGAAGACGTTGCTGGAGCAGCTCCCGCAATTGACTGCAGTGCGCGACGTGACCGATCACACGCAAAAAGAGAATGCCTACTACTAAAGTCCGAGCAGACTGCGGAGCGAGTCTCTAGAGACTCGCTCAGCCATTCCCGAATGACGGGTTAAAAGTCAAAAAACGCAAGGGGGAGAGGCGCTTCGCTAAGCAGTCTGCTCCAGCGGTAATAGCCGGTCTGATAGGGCGCCGCCAATATCGTTCGCCAATTGAGACAGCGCCTGCTCTGTGGTGCGCCAATCGATGCAGGCATCCGTTACCGAAACACCATATTTGAGCTCTGATAGATCTTGGGGGATCGATTGGTTGCCCCACTCCAAATGAGACTCAATCATGAGGCCTATAATGGAACGATTGCCGTCATTGATCTGCGTGGCGACGTCTTCAATGACTCGCGTTTGATTGGCTGGGTCCTTGCTTGAGTTCGCGTGTGAGCAATCGATCATGATGGCGGGCCTAATGCCCGCCTTGCTGAGCTGTTGTTCGCAGTCTTGGACCGCAGCAGCGTCATAGTTTGGTCCTTGAGTTCCTCCTCTAAGGACGACGTGCGCGTGTCGGTTGCCGCGTGTTTCGATGATTGAGACCAGCCCGTCGTGGTTGATGCCTAAGAACCGATGAGGCGTCGAGACTGATTTAAGCGCGTTGATCGCGACGTCCAGGCCACCGTCGGTGCCATTTTTGAATCCCACTGCGGACGAGAGACCGCTTGCCATTTCACGGTGCGTCTGCGATTCCGCCGTCCTTGCGCCGATGGCGCTCCAGCTGATCAAGTCTTGAAGGTATTGAGGTGAAACAGGGTCGAGGGCCTCGGTGGCTGTCGGAATGCCCATTTCAGCTAAAGAGACCAAAAGCTCGCGACCGAGCCGCAAGCCTTCTTCGATTTGAAATGAGTCATCGAGACGGGGATCGTTAATAAATCCTTTCCAACCAACCGTTGTTCGTGGCTTCTCGAAGTAAACTCGCATGACCAAGAAGAGATGTTCTTTGACCGACTCAGACAGCGTTTTTAAGCGTGACGCGTAGTCGAGGGCAGCCTTCGGATCATGAATTGAACAGGGTCCAACCACTACCAGCAGTCGTGGGTCGGTACCCGAGAGAATCGAACGAATCGTCTTCCGCGCCTCTATAATCGTCTTCTCTGCACCTTCACTGAGCGGAAATTGCGCCTTGAGCGTTGCGGGGGTCAAGAGTGGTTGTTCCTCAAGTACATTGAGATCGTCGATGGGCGTCTCTGTCATGTTGGCATCCTTAGAGCCGGAGTGGCTTTGGTTGGCTTGCTGATGGCGCGCACCACCGAGAACCAATCTGCTTACGCATTCTCTGTATCGCACGCCAAACACAAGCCCTTCTCACGGTCCAGATCATGTGTCTTACCCGCAAATTATTGCTTGGTGTCTTAGTCTGAGCTGCGCGGGGCTTGTGGCCTGCGGGCGTGGGGCCTGATTTTTGGGCCACGCTAATTTCGCGAGGGTGGTATGATATCGGCCCTCGAGCGAAAAGCAAGAAACAAGGCAGATCGTGTCCTTTTCGATGCCTGTGGCGCTCGATTAATCCTGATCTATCATCCATCGAGTCGTTATGCGTTGGAAAACCACTTTCATTCTGTTGCTGCTCGCGTCCGGGGCTGCATCACAGGACCGTCTCGGTGGCGATGCTGCTGGGATAACCTTTTCTGTGACGCGCGAGACTTCGATTGGAAACGCTCAGCTTTCCGAGTTGAGCGGTCTTGTTAAGAGTCAGCTGTTTAATGAAGTTTATTGGGCGCACAACGACAGTGGCGATTCGCCGCGCGTTTTCGCTCTGGATCGCGAGGGTCGGAGTCTCTGTCCTCAATTTTTGAAATCCTGCAGGACACAGGACACAGGCAAGCGAGACTGGCCAGGACAGGCCGTTGAGCTCGCCATGAATTATGACTGGGAAGATATTGCCATCCTTCAAGGTGATTTGCTGATCGCCGATATTGGCAACAATGGGAATGCGAGGAGAGACCTCGGCATCTATCGAGTCCCCGAATTCAACCCAGAGGCGGTAGAGCGAACGAGAGCGCTGACCTTTTATCCCATTCGCTACCCGGAGCAACGCAAGTTCCCCGCAGCGCGATGGGAGTTCGACGCGGAGGCGCTCTTTACCGACGGCGCCGAGGTTTTTCTGATCACCAAACATCGAGAGTCGGGCCAGATCAGTCAGTTCAAGCGCGGTGCCAAGCTCTATCGCGTGCCACTGCGATCAAGCATAGAGCCCAATGTGCTCGAATGGGTCGCCGAACGCGACGATTTGGCCGTTGTCACGGCGGCAGATGTCAGCTCGGACGGCCTATATTTAGCTGTTTTAGGCTATCAAACCCTGTGGCTTTTCGGTCGACCTGAGCAGTCAGAAGATCACTGGTTTTCTAGCCTTCGTGGTCAGCTGGACTTGAGATCCTTTGGCATGGGTCAGGTTGAAGCGCTCACGTTTTTGGGTCCATCGAGCCTGATGGTCGCCAACGAAGGGGGCGATCGATTCCGAGTCGATTTCGTTAATGCGCTTCCACTGGAGCAAGCTCGCGATGAGTGAACTCGGGATTGATCTAGGGTTAGGGTTGGGGCTTTTGTTAGTAGCCACTGGCGTCGTCAGCGGCTTTATCAACACGCTCGCAGGTGGAGGCTCGATGCTTACGCTGCCCATACTGATGATTTTCGGGATGCCTGCAGACATTGCCAATGGTACCAATCGACTCGCGGTGCTAGCACAATCCGCGACGGGCGCGTTTGAGTTCAATCGTGCCGGTCGCTTGGATCGAAACGCGTGGGCTCGTGTCTTGGTACCGACGATTCTCGGCGCGGCCATCGGTGCCATAGCAGCGTCCGTCATGCCGGTTGTTTACTTAAAGCCAGTTTTGCTCTGCGTCATGATGACGATGGCGGCTCTAATGCTCATTAACCCCACCTTCATGCAGCCCGGTGAGGATCAAACGGTTAATCAGGGTGGGTTGGGGCTCGTCGCGCTTTTTGGCGCGGGACTCTACGGGGGATTTATTCAAGCCGGCGTAGGATTCATCTTGCTCGCCGCCTTGTCAGGTGTGATGCAGTATGATTTGGTTCGAGGCAATGCATTAAAAACCCTGTGCACAGGTATTTTTAGTCTCGTCGCGCTGGTGGTTTTTGCGTGGCAAGAGCAAGTTCACTGGATGTGGGGCCTCGCCTTGGCGGCTGGCTCAGCCGTCGGCGCTTACCTCAGCGTCAAGGTCACTTTAACGCTGTCTGCCAGGGTACTGAAAACGATTCTGTTTATAATGGTGTCCCTGTCGTGTGTGGCCGCCTTTCTGGAAGTTTGAAATCATGGTCGATAGAGAAGACGCTCGCTACCCCTCTAACTTTATCAGCAACATAATGACGGCAGATCAAGCGTCGGGAAAGCACGAGGGGCGTGTTAAAACTCGATTCCCCCCTGAACCCAATGGCTATTTGCACATCGGTCACGCTAAGGCGATCTGCTTGAATTTTGGCTTGGCGAGTGAATTCGGCGGGACGACCAATCTACGGTTCGACGATACCAACCCAGAGAAGGAAGACGAGCATTTCATGACGGCGATGCGTCGAGACATTGAATGGCTCGGCTTTCGCTGGGAAGAAGAACACAATGCGTCGGACTATTTTGAAGCTCTGCACGATTTCGCAGTCAAACTGATTAAAGACGGCAAAGCGTACGTTTGCTCGTTGTCGGCGGAAGAGATTCGTTTGTATCGAGGCTCGCTTACCGAACCAGGCAAAGACAGTCCGTATCGTTCACGGTCGGTCGAAGAGAATTTGGATTTATTCGCTCGGATGAGAGCGGGTGAGTTCGAAGATGGCGCGCATGTCTTGCGTCTGAAGATTGACATGGCTTCGGGAAATATGAATCTGCGCGACCCCAGCATCTACCGTATTAGACATGTCGCTCATCACCAAACCGGCGAAGCCTGGTGCATCTATCCACTTTACGATTACACCCACTGTATCTCAGATGCGCTTGAGCGGATCACGCACTCGCTTTGCGACACAGGCTTTGAAGATCATCGACCGCTCTACGACTGGGTGCTTGATCAACTCGACGTGCCCGGAAACCCGCAGCAGATTGAATTTTCACGTTTAAACTTACAGTACACGGTGACCAGCAAGCGAAAATTAAAGCAACTCATTGACGAGAAGTTTGTTCGTGGTTGGGACGATCCCAGAATGCCAACCCTTGCGGGTATGCGTCGTCGCGGCTACACGCCTTTCGCGCTGAGAGACTTCTGCCGTCGAATCGGCATCACCAAGAGCGACAATAACGTCGAACTTGCGCTCCTTGAAAGTTGTATTCGTGAGGATTTAGAAGCGAGTGCGCCGAGAGCCATGGCGGTTATCAATCCGCTCAAGGTCACATTAGTCAACTTCGAAAAAGAACAATCTGAAATCCTGCAGGTACCTAATCATCCGAAAGATCCGGACATGGGTTCTCGAGAGGTGCCGTTAACACGCAGTCTTTACATTGATCAGTCAGACTTCCGGCTCGAAGCTAATAAAAAGTACAAGCGGTTGGTTCTCGGTCAGGAAGTTAGACTACGAGGCGCTTACGTAATTCGTGCTGTGGATGTCCTAAAGGACGACGATGGCAATATTGAGGAGGTGCTCTGCGAGTACGATCCAGACACGCTGGGGGTCAATCCTGAGGGCCGCAAGGTCCGAGGGGTGATTCACTGGGTTTCGGCTGAGGATTGCGTTTCCGCAGAATTCAGGCGGTTTGAGCCGCTCTTCACGGTACCATTCCCCGATGCGGAAGAGGCCGACTACCGTGACCTCATCAACCCGAGCTCAGAGCAACGATGGCATGGCTTTGTTGAAAAAAGCATTCTCCAGCAATCGAGGGCGCAGCGCTTTCAATTCGAGCGAGAAGGCTATTTTATCCAAGATGATATGGATGCCAATTCGTCAGGCGCGTTGGTTTTCAATGAGATCGTTGGTCTGAAAGACTCGGCCGACAAAATGCGCGCCGCGCTTGAGAGTGACTAGCGGCACGCCGCACCCTTTGATGGGATGCCCCTGTGGGTTGTTTCAGTGCGGGGTCAAAATGCATGCCTGGCGCATGGCGATACCGAGTGAAGTCCCATGAGCGCAAGATTGGATCGATACGCATGAGGCCGTATTGAAGAATCTCGAATCAGAGGCTAACGCCGTATGGCTGACATAGATCAAGGTTTCAATGAGTTTGCCATCAATCGAACCGATGTTTTGGCTGCCCGGGACCGATTACGGTCAAGGGTCCATGCGACGCCGATTCTGAGGTCTGACTACCTTGATCGACGGCTAAAATTGTCGATGCATTTTAAAGCGGAGCACCTTCAGCATACGGGATCCTTTAAGTTTCGCGGTGCGATGAATGCGGTCAGGCTCCTTAAGAAATCGGGGTTTGAGGGCACGATTTGTACCCATTCCTCGGGTAATCATGGCGCCGCGCTTGCTCGAGCGGGTCGACTCGAAGGCTATGCCGTCACTGTGGTCATGCCCGAGGGTGCGAATCGACTGAAAGCGCAGTCCGTTGTTGATGAAGGCGGTGAGATTATCTGGTGTGCCGCTACTAATTCGGCCAGGCTGGAAGCGGTGGAGTCTTTACAGAAATCTTCTGGTGCGCATCTGGTGCCGCCTTTCGATGATGACCGAATCATTGCCGGTCAGGGCTCTGCAGCCCTTGAATTGCTCGAAGTCTGTGCCGATCTCGACGTGCTGTTGGTGCCCGTGGGCGGCGGCGGGTTGCTTGCGGGTTCGCTGCTAGCGGCTGAGGGTGTGCGCGTCTATGGCGTAGAGCCTCTGCTCGCAGACGATACTGCGAGATCATTTGAGTCCGGTATCCGTTGCGGATTTGATCAATCCTTGACGATCTGTGATGGTCTTCGAGCATCGGTCGGCATGCGTACGTTTAAGATTATTCAAAGAGACGTCGCAGGTATTCTCACAGTCACTGAAGAGGCCGTGACCAGAGCGACCGCGCAACTCTGGCGCGATCTAAAGTCATGGGTAGAACCCAGTGCGGCCACGGTGCTCGCAGCAGCGAATACCTATCGGAGCAAGTTTGAGGGGCTGAAAGTTGGCGCAATTTTGTCAGGTGGTAACGTTGACTTCAGCGCGCTTCAAAAAGCGCCCTATCAACGTTGGTTGTCCGACGAATTGTCGTTGCGTGCCTGAAACGGGTGGCGGATCAAGGTCTGTTTTGGTGGTTAGCAGCTCTGGGATAATAAAAGGAAGCACATGAACGAAACCCACGATTGGACAGGCGCGCATTTAGAACTCGCGAAGTGCTCTTGTCCGTATTGCGGCGAGCCGATCCAGTTGGTGATTGACCCTCAGCAAGTAGGCGCACAGTACGTCGAAGACTGCGAAGTGTGCTGTAGACCGATGCTCGTGACGGCTTTGAGTGAATCTGAGGCTATTTGCGAGATCGAGGGGTAACTGTACCGAAAGGTTTCAGATCATTGAATTCGTTGACCCATGGTGAATGCGATTGTGTGACGACTTTGGCAAGCAGGAATTCCAATCACCTGCGAATACATAAAAAGTGCCGCCGTATGACAGGCTGACTCGACGTTGTCTACATCCCAGATAGGGCGATGTTCGCCGCCCATAGATGGTTTAAGGCGCGTCGAGTTCGTCAATGAGGGCGTCATTAGGAGCGGTAGTTTCCTGAAGTCTAGCCGCGACGCTTTCCGCTTTTTCGAGCACACGTAATACGTTCTCACCAGCGATCTTGGCAATATCACGATCGGAATAGCCTCGAATCAGCAACTCCTTTAACAGCGCGGGGTAGGTTGAAACATCCTCGAGCCCAGTCGGGCCCGGCGGCATGCCATCGTAGTCGGCACCCAGCCCGATCGCGTCAATGCCGGCAATTGTGCGGATATGGTCGATGTGATCTGCAACGTCGAAGAGTGTCGCCTCGGGCGCCGGGTGCGCTTCTCGGTAATCGTTCACTGCGGCGCGCACAGCGTCCTCCGAGAGGGTTTGATCTAAAGAGTTCCTGTAATTTGTGACTTCAACTTCATAAAGCCGTCTTGGTTCTGAGACATAGGAGGTTAAGTAGTTCACCATGACCACGCCTTCGTTCTCGCGGACCATGCGGAGCACATCGTCGGGCACGTTCCTATCGTGTTGCGTAACTGCATAAGCGGAGGAATGAGAGAAAATAATCGGTGCTTTCGAGACCGCCAGCGTATCACGCATGGTGTCTGCAGAAACATGAGACAAGTCGACTAACATGCCCAGTCGGTTCATTTCGAGTACCACCGCCTCGCCAAAGCGGGTGAGTCCGCCGTGGCGCGCCTCATCTGTGGCCGAGTCTGCCCACAGCAGGCCCTTCGAGTGGGTGAGCGTCATATAGCGCGCGCCCAAATCATAAAGCCCTCTGAGGGTCGCTAGAGAGTTGTTCATCGAGTGTCCACCCTCCATACCAATGAGGCTGGCGATTCGACCGGACGCATGAATCTTTCTTACGTCGCTCGCGGTCAATGCAAGTCCAAAATCATCGCCGTAATAATTCACCAAGCGCTTCACCAGGTCGATTTGCTCGATGACCTTTTGAACGTCGACGGGCGCTCCACCGTAGGTCGTTACGGGAACGTAGACAGAGAAGAAGAGGCCGCCAACGCCGCCGCGGCGTAGCCTAGGAATATCTGTGTGGGTGGGATTCTCCAAGGTGGTGAGGTCGGAGGCCAGATCGAGCGCCGCAAGGTGATTGTTAACCCTTTGTCGGTATTGCCAGGGAATGTCGTTATGGCCGTCAATCAGTGGCGTCTCCTTGAGCACTCGCGCGACCCGCCCGTCCAAGTCATCGGCATTCGCGATGGGTAAGAGATTCAGCAAGAGCGAGAGACAGAGTGTGCCTCGTGTCAGGTGTATCGCTGAGCGGATTGAAGGGTGTAATCGCATGGTAGAAGTCCTCCGGGGCTCTTTGATCACTCAAGCAGAGTTGTGGCGAGCCAAGTACTGGCGTTGATAATCCGCACTGTAACGATATTTCTGAGTCGGGTCATCCATTGTCTGGTAACGCTGACTGCGGGGTTTTCATAGGGCAAGTGAGACGAATTCAAGGGCTAACGCATATCATTGCGAAGTGAGTCGCGTTAAAATGCGCGAGCGCATGACTGGCGATGAGAGGTGGATGACCACCGGGAAGTGCGCGAAGCTCGACAACTGAATAAGAGTTCGAAAGCGATTACAAGCCGCTCGCCTGGGCATAGTCACTATCCGTCTAATTTGGAGACCAGCCTATGTCCTCGTCTGTTGGCGCGTCCGCGCAACTTGCAAACCTTGAGCAGCTCGCCATCAATGATCCCGCCGTTTATGCGGCGCTCCGCGGTGAAGAAGCTCGTGAGCGCAGTGGTATCGAACTGATTCCCTCAGAAAATTACGCCTTCCCGGAAGTGCTTGCCGTCTTAGGCAGCGTGTTTACCAACAAATATTCTGAAGGTTACCCCGGGCGACGATACTACGGGGGGCAAAAGTTTACCGACGAGATCGAAAATCTGGCCCGTGAACGAGCCAAAGAGGTGTTCCGCTGCGAACATGCCAATGTGCAGCCGCTCTCTGGGTCTGCGATGAATCAAGCGGTGTATCTCGGGCTACTTGAGCCTGGAGATACCATCATGGCGATGGATCTTTCCCATGGCGGCCACCTGACCCACGGTGCGCCGGTCTCGCATATGGGCCGACTGTTTAATTTTGTTCGCTACGTAACCAACCCAGTCGACGGAGCCATCGATTTTGATCAGGTTCGCAGGGACGCACTGGCCACCAAACCTAAAATGCTGCTTTGCGGTTATACATCCTACCCACGCGATATCGACTATGCAGCCTTCAAAGCTATTGCTGATGAGGTCGGCGCAATTTCGATGACAGACGCTTCCCATTTCGGAGGGTTGGTGGCCGGGGACGCCATGCGTAATCCGTTCGATTATGGGTTCGACATTGTAACCACCACCACGCACAAGTCGCTGCGCGGCCCGAGAGGTGGGATGGTGCTGTGCCGCAAAAAGTTTGCCAAGGATATCGATAAATCGGTTTTTCCCGGGCTTCAGGGTGGTCCTCACATGAATGCCGTCGGCGCGATAGCCGTCACGCTTGAAAAAGCCAAGACTGCGGAATTCAAAGCCTACGCTCAAGGCGTGCTAGACAATGCACAAGTTTTAGCCGCGCGTCTCATGGGGCAGGGAGGACAACTGGTCACCGGCGGAACGAGCAACCACATGATCGTGATGGACACCATGGCATCGTTCGGGCTTGATGGTCGTGTGGCGGAGGAGACGCTGGATAAAGCGGATATCACCACGAATAAGCAGATTATCCCTGACGATCCAAATCCGCCCTTACGACCCAGCGGGATTCGGCTGGGAACGCCGGCGGCGACTGCGCGAGGGATGGGTGAGTCTGAGATGAATCAACTGGCCGATTGGATGGTCAGGGCGCTGTCAGCGCCAGATGATGAATCCTTACTCGAATCCATACGGTCTGAAGTTCACGCCCTTTGTCAGCAGTTCCCAGTCCCCGGTATTTGATTCGCTTTAGACGTTGAGACCGATCTCGCCACACGCTGGCGTGTTGCGAGGGGAGCGGCGCTCGCTGCTGTGCCGTTTGATTCACCTAATCGAGGTTTGTCGGTCTAGCTAAGTGGCTGCTCGAGTGTTTTTAGGAAAGCGCTCACAGCCATGGTAGCCGTGGCGTAAGCCTCCGCGTCTTGGCGGTATTTGGCTAATTGCCCAAAGCCGTGATCGGTTCCCGTGAGCACTGTGAGTGTATTCAGTGGATTGTGCATTCGGGCCATGAGCGTGCCGAGCTGGGCGGGTTCCGCCAAAGCATCTCTTTCACCAGACACCAAACAGACCGGCAGTGCCAGATCGCTCGCGTGGTCCCATCTTTTAAGATGTGGATTTTTGGCGGGGTGAACGGGTAACGAGAAGGCGATGATGGAGCGAAGGCGCCCTGCAAGCTTATCGCCTGACGTGACGAGTTTTGCCGCAACATGGGTTGCAATCCGCGCCCCGTAGCTATGCCCACCGAGGTGCAGACGAGCAGTTGGGAACTGCTTGGCGGCGCTGCGTAGCTGAAGTTCATACTCGTTGATCGTGACGTTGATATCTTTTGGCGGGAACGGCCGCCCCTCGTCACGGTAGAGAAATTGAAATCGCCAAGTGCTGAGTTCCAGCGCTTCGCACAAGGCAGCGAGGCGTGCCAAGTGCGGGTGGTCAAGATCCATGTTTGATCCGGGAGCGAGAACGATGAGGTCTTGAACCTGACCGGTGGTCTGAATGATGGGGTCCTTCATGAGGTCAGCGTGGATTCACCTGTGGGTTGTGGAAATACTTGGGCCATGGCTAAACATAGATCGCGAGTCATCTTCTGTCACCCTTAGCACTTAAGAGGAACAGCTTGCCCCTTTGCTGCTCACACGTAATCCCCGTCAATCGGTGGGCACTTTATTGGGCATTCTGTCGCCAGTCAGCCGGGGCCGGAAGAGCTGAGCGTTTGGCGATGTGCTTGAACAAGATGTTAAGCTTGAGGGGGTAGAACTTAGAATAAAAGAGGGTGTTCAGTGGCGCACGCAGGCTCGCCAGAAAAAGCAATTCTTTACGCCTTTTTGGCCAATTTTGGTATTGCAATCAGTAAAGGTGTCGCCGCGATCTACACCAATTCAGGAAGTATGGCCGCAGAGGCGATTCATTCGGTCGCGGATACGTGTAATCAAGTCCTCTTATACATTGGCCTGAGAAGCAGCAAGCGAGGAGCTGATGAAGAGCATCCGCTTGGTTACGGCAAGCTGAGCTACTTCTGGAGTTTCATCGTTGCATTGATTTTGTTCAGCCTGGGCGGCATTTATTCCCTCGTCGAAGGTTGGCACAAGCTCACTGAGCCCGAGCCCTTAAATGAGGTGTGGGTGGGTTTGCTGGTGCTTGGCGGCGCTATTTTGCTCGAAGGGGGCAGTCTTTACGGCGCGGTCACCGAAGCGAAAAAAATGGCGGGCGAAAAGCCGTTTTGGCAATGGCTTAAGACCACGCGCAGCGCTGAGATTGTGGTGGTCCTCGGTGAAGATGTTGCTGCGATTCTTGGCCTTTTGATGGCCTGGTGTGCGTTGCTTGCGGCCTGGTGGCTGGACGACGTTCGCTACGATGCGTTTGGATCTATCGCGATCGGTGTGTTGCTCATTGTAGTCGCCGCCGGTTTAGCAAATCGGCTGCAAGGCCTTTTAGTCGGCCGCTCAGCCGAGCCCGATTTACGAGATACCATCGAGGAATTGATACAAAACCACGTCTCTGTTTCAGATATTCACAGTGTGGTGACGCTGCAAATGGGGCCTAAGGTACTGCTTGCGGCGAAGGTGAGTCTTGATCCAACGCTCGTGGTGTCTGATGCGGCGCAAATTCTCGACCACATTGAATCAGCGATAAAAAGTCGATTTCAAGAAATAGAGTGGTGTTTCATCGAAATTGAAAAATCCAATTTGTCGTTGCCCTAACGATACAAGGCAAGCTTACATGCGATGGCTTTGGCGCTTGCGCCCTCCTTGCTTCGAGTCATTCAGGAGAGAACTATGACGATTCGATTTGACGAGAGGTTTTCGGTGCCTGCTGCCGATTTGTGGGCGATTATTGGCACGGTCGACCGTGTCGATTGGGTTCCAGGCGTCACGCACTGCATGTTTGATGGCCGCGTGCGACGTTTGCAACTCCCTGGTGCCGGTGACATCGCAGAGGAGATTGTCATTCGTGATGAGGATTTGATGCGACTTGTTTACCGCTGCATTGAATCGCCACAACCCATGGAGTTCCATGAAGCGCGAGTTAGTATTGAAGCCTTGAGTGAGACCGAATGTCGTTTCGTTTGGGAGGCTGATATTGAGCCCGCCGCGTTTGTGCCTTTTTTGAGGGGCAGTATGCAAGGTGCGCTTGAGCAGTTACGGGTCGTGGCAGCCCAAGCGAAATGAGCTGAAGTCTCTACCGTCGTTCGCCGAGCGCTAGTGATGTTTTCAGCTTTTTCGATCGATTAAGGCTTGCCATTCGGATTGCCGAGCGAAGCCCTTCTGCCAAAGATCAAAGCTGGGGCTTGCTTCTTGCGGCGGCGCCACCTCGCAAGCTGTTTGCGCGCTAAGGTCCACGAGGTAAAAGGCTGAACGCTCTGATCGCAACTGAAACAGCGCGACTAGCTCGTCATGTGCGCGGCTCACTTGGCATGATCCGTTGGCCTGATTCTTCAAATAATGATCAAAGACCAAGCCCGAGCAAGGTGTCAGCCAGTAAACGCGTTTGGCGAGCTTGTAACCGCCCCAAGCCTGGGTCCAAATAAGGCCTCTCGTTTCGCATCGACGACAGGTTAGCGCAGCCACCACAGGGCCTTGCCAATACTCGATGTCGGATCTCGGATTCAACGAATCAAAATTAAACCAATCCCAGGCGTGATCAGATCCACAGGTCTCGCTTTGACCACTCAAGATTGCCGGCCGCGAGAGAAATGGCTGAACGACGCTGCCAGCTGTTGGGCTCTAATCGCCATCGGATGATCCTCCGCGAGTGCGCTCTCTGAAAAAACATTGAATCCTTGCGGCACAATAAAAAATTCTGGGTAAATGAGAGCGCCAATGCCTCTCAGGTAGTTGGCGAGTTCTGCGGCGGCTCTTATGCCCCCTAGTCCGCCTGGTGAACTGCTGCAGATTAAAATGGGTTTTAACCTGAAGCCGCTGAGATCAGGGTCAGCTGACTCACTTCGAGTGAGCCAAGTTAAGGCGTTGAGTAGGAGTGGCGTGATGAGCCCATTGTATTCGGGGCAGCCGATCACCAGCCCTTCGGCGGCCGTCAGCTGTCCTCGAAAAGTTTTGAGGGACGCAGGGTACCCTTGTGAGTGTTCGGTCACTTGGGAATACAACGGGAGGTTAAAGGCTTCAAGCTCGCACTCAACAATCTCTAGGCCTTCTAGGCGCATCGCGTTAAGAACGAGCGAGACCGCACGACGATTAATGGAGGCAGCGCGGTCGCTGCCGGTGAAACTGAGATACGCCATAGTGAGATTCCTAATGAGGTTGGGTCATAAACCGGAGTGATTTGCTTGAATCTTATCGATCACTCAGTTTAATCTTCAACGGCTTTTCAGTGGAATAGAGGAAACTATGTCCGACGACAATCAAGTCAAAGGGCCGCTCCCAGCAGTGCCCTACATCAAGGGTGCTGGGACGGATGATCCTTACCTTGAAGGGATGGCCTGCGGGGGATGCGGTGCCGTATTTTTAGGTGAGCGTACGACCTGTTCGAAATGCGGTGGTCGAGACACGTTGGCCGCAAAGAGGCTCGGCAATACTGGCAAGTTGTACTCTTACAGTATCGTTTTCAGGAGTTTTCCTGGCATTGAGGTACCCTATATTTCGGCCATTGTGGATCTGGATGGGGGTGGAACCGTTAAAGGGAACCTAATTGGGATTGAGCCGGATCCCGCGAACTTGTCTTTTGACATGCCAGTGGACGTTATCTTTGATGACGCGCTGGGTCGTAAAGACAGAGAAGGCAACAGTTATATTAGTTATTTTTTCAAACCCGCCGCTTAGGTGGGTTAACCGCCCTAGAGGCAAAGGAGTCGCTCATGAGTGATGTATATGTGGTTGGTGTCGATATGATCAAATTTGGCCGTTTTCCAGATAAAACGGTTCCCCAGCTGGGTGCTCAGGCCGCCCTTATGGCGCTGGATGACGCCGGTCTGCAAATCCAAGACATGCAGGCACTGTACTGCGGCAATCTGGGCCAGGCTTCAGGCATGGTTGGGCAGCGGGTGTTACAGGAGATTGGTCAAACGGGTATGGCGGTGGTGAACTGCGCCAATGCCTGTGCGACAGGCGCAACTGCGTTCCGCGAGGCTTGGATGTCCATCAAAGCGGGTGTTTTTGACTGCGTTCTCGCCGTGGGTGTTGAACAGATGGGTAAAGGTCTGCTTGGAGGGGCGGGTGGCGCAACGGGTATTCCAAAAGAAGGCTTGCTGGGCTCGGGTACGATGCCGGCAGTGTTCGCTGAGGCAGGTATGGAGCACGCTCGACATCACGGGACGACTTTTGAGCAGTTCGCGAAGGTCAGCGTAAAGAATCATCACCATTCCACGATGAACCCGAAGGCGATGTATCAAATCGAGACGCCGCTTGAAACGGTGATGAACGCTGAAATGATTTCTTACCCCAACACGAAGTTGATGTGCTCAGTGAACGTGGATGGTTCAGCTGCGGCCGTTCTCGTTTCTGAGAAAAAAGCGAAGGAGCTGGGTATGAAACGGGCGGTAAGGGTAAAAGCCTCAGTCCTAACCAGTGACCCGTACAGTGATCGTGATCTGGTCATGCCTGATGTGAACTCTGTGACGCGAATCGCTGCAAAGCAGGCCTATGAGATGGCTGGCATTGGGCCGAGTGACCTCAATTTGGTTGAGCTTCACGACTGTTTCGCCACCGCCGAGATCCTTCATTACGAAAATCTTGGTTTGTGTGCGGACGGCGAAGCGGGGCGCATGATTGATGAAGGTGAAACCGCTCTCGGCGGACGGATTCCCGTGAATGTTAGCGGCGGGCTGCTCTCCAAGGGGCATCCATTAGGCGCAACTGGCATAGCCAACATTTACGAGCTGTGCACCCATTTGAGGGGTGAGGCGGGTGCCCGCCAGGTTGAAAACGCGCGTTTTGGCCTCGCTCACGTCATTGGGTTAGGCTCTGCATGTGGCATCCACATCCTAGAAAAAGTCGCTTAACACACGAGCGATCATTGCAAAGGGGCCAGTGATTCACTGGCCTTTTTTGTTGGGGAATTCTATGCGCATCGGCGTCGTCAGTGACACGCATAACAATATGTCGAACTGTCGGCAGATTGTTCAGCTCTTTAATGAGGCCGCGGTTGACTGCGTGATTCATACGGGTGACATCACGCAAGCGAAAACGATTGACGTATTCTCTCGGCTAGATATGCCGATGGTCGGTGTCTTTGGCAACAATGATCTAGAGCGGGATACGCTAGAGCCCGCCATCGCCCAAGCGGGCTTTCAGTTTTTCGAGCCGCCTTATTCATTGATGCTTGCGGGGCGATCCATCTGCATTGTTCATGACCCGCTCGAATTTCCGAGCGACCATGAAGCGACCTTCGATATCAGCCTTCATGGCCATACGCATCGGTTTCATCAAGAGCAATCAGAATTCCATCTGGGATTCAACCCCGGCGAGTGTGCCGGCATGATGAAAGGCTTCAATGCCATCGGGATTGTTGATCTCTTAGCGTTGAAGGCGGAGGTGCTCAAGTTTTGAGTCTCGATCAAGCGCTTCATTACGGGCTGTTTAAGGAGCTTGCGAGGTACGAGGTTGGCTCTCGACCGCCGATTGACCAATGGCATCCTGACCGAGTGATCGACATTGACATGGTCATCGATCGCGAGGGTAACTGGCTCTTTGAGGGCACGCCGATCCTGCGGCCTCGATTAGTCAGATTGTTCGCAAGTATCTTACGTCGATCTGGAGACGAATTTCATTTGGTGACACCGGTTGAGGCCTGTCGAATCTCGGTTGAGGAGGCGCCTTTTATGGTGGTGCTTGCTGAAATCCAGGAGAATTCGGGGGCACAGAAGATCTTGCTGACAACCAATGTGGGGGACGTCTGTGTGCTGGGCCCTCAGCATGGGTTACGAGTTGGCGTGACCGCAGAGTGCCGCGGCATGCTGTACCTGGATGTTCGCGATGGGCTTGAGGCGAAACTCAATCGAAGCAGTTATTACGCCGTGATGGACGCGGTTGAGACGCATCCGCGGTCTGGCGCGCTGGTTGTAAAAAGCGAGAATCTATTTTTCGATGTGGATGTAACCGACAGCGTTTGACGGAGGCTGCCTGAGTGCAACCTCCTATGTTGGATAATACAGAGTCCTACATGTTGCCGTAATTTGGGCCACCCGTGCCTTCCGGCACAACCCAGGTGATGTTCTGGGCGGGATCTTTGATATCGCACGTCTTGCAATGAATGCAGTTTTGCGAATTGATCTGAAAGCGCGGACCATCGACTTCTTCGACGATTTCATAAACGCCTGCAGGACAGTATCGTTGAGCGGGCTCATCATACTTCGGCAGGTTAACGCCCACCGGAATACTAGGATCGGTGAGTCGCAAGTGACACGGCTGATCTTCTTCATGATAGGTGTTGGTAAGAAACACGCTACTCAACTTATCAAAGGTAATGACACCGTCGGGCTTGGGATAGTCTGGCTTTTTGGCCGCGGCTTGGTCTTTCAATTTCGCATAATCTGGCTTTGAATCCAGCCACGTGAAGGGCAGTTTCCCCCGGAAGATGTACTGATCCACCCAGGCGAACATCGCGCCGACGAACATGCCAAATTTATGTTGTGCAGGCATGATGTTGCGAGCTTTGTGCAACTCATCGTGCAGCCACGACGCTCGATACAGCTCCGTATAGCGGTTGAGTTCGTCGTGACCTTCCGAGCCAGCGGCCAGGGCTTCGAAAATTGCCTCAGCGGCCAACATGCCGGATTTCATGGCGGTGTGGGTGCCCTTCTGTTTAAGGTTGTTTAAAAAGCCGGCGTCGTCACCCACCAACAAGCCACCTGGCATTTCCAATTTTGGTAGTGCTTGGAACCCTCCTTTAACGACTGCTCGAGCGCCGTACGCGACGCGCTTGCCACCTTCCAACACCTGGCGAATCACCGGGTGCTGCTTGTATCTCTGAAACTCATCAAAGGGTGAAAGGT